>CAKOJC010000026.1 GCA_934088535.1 uncultured Bacilli bacterium
TCCAAATATTGTTTTTGAATTAGTATTATATCCTCTAAATAAGTTATATGCTTTTGATTTTGGACTCTTTATGATAGATGAACCTTTTTTAGCTCTGGTTGTTTTTGCTATTTCATCTATTTTTACCCTTTTAGCTGTATTTCTATCAGTGAATAAAGTTACATATTCTTTTGATGGGCTTACTACGAATGCACTAATTACTTCGTCTGAATCACTCAAATTAATAGATTTAACTCCGCTTGTTCTAAGACCTACTACTGGGATTTCGCTTGTGTTATATTTTAAAGCATTACCTTCTTTTGTTATAACTAATGTTTCTTCTCCATCATTTTTATTTATAGATATTAGTTCGTCTCCGTCTTTTAGTTTAAACATTGTGATAGGTTTAGTATATCTTGATACTTCAAAATCCTTAAGTATCATTCTTTTTACCATACCAAGTTTAGTGAATGCTGTAATAACTGTATCATCGAATTTAGCTACTCCAATAGATTTAACTATTTTTTCTCCATCACTAACCTTAATATAATTTGATATATGAGTACCTATATCTTTGTATTTAGCTTCTTGTATTTCTCTTACTGGTAAGAATAAATAGTTACCTAAGTTTGTGAATAATAATACAGTATCTATATTATTAATCTTATAGAAGCCTTCGATGTAATCATTTTCTCTAACGCCTGGATATTCATTATTAGTCATATTATATGATTTTAATGATACTTTCTTAACATATCCATTATTAGAAATACAAACTATAAAGTCTTCTTTACTAATCATATCTAGAGTATCTATTTTGATTTCACTTACTTCATCTTTAATAGTTGTACGTCTTGGATCAGCAAATTCTTTCTTAATGCTTCTTAATTTGTCTTTAATAACACCCATTAGTTTTTCTTCACTAGCAAGTATTTCTCTAAAGTATGCTATTTCTTTTGTAAGAGCATCGAATTCATTTTTAAGTTCGGTAACGTCTGTATTAGTTAATTTATATAGTTGCATCATTACGATAGCTTCTGCTTGTGCTTTAGTGAATTCATATTCATGCATTAAATTTTCTATCGCGTCACTTTTATTTTTACTTTTACGAATAGTTTTGATTACTTCATCTAGTATGTCTAGTGCTTTTATGAAACCTTCAATAATATGTATTTTCTTTAAGTCAACGTCTAAATCAAATTTAGTTCTTTTAGTTACTACTTCTTTATTATGAACTATAAATGCATCTAACATTTCTAGTATACCTAGTGTTTTTGGTGTTCTATTAACTATAGCTACCATATTAAATGCATAGTTAGTTTGTAAGTCTGTGTTTTTAAGTAAGTAATTTATTATTAAATCTTTATTAGCATCCTTTTTTAAGTCTATTACTATTCTAAGTTCATCATTTTTATCAGATTCATCACGTACTTCAACGATACCATCTATTTTTTTGTCAAGTCTTATTTCTTCGATCTTACGAATTATATTACATTTTAATGTGTCATAAGGTATTTCTGTTATTACGATTTGATCTTTACCTTTTGCTGATTCAAATGAGTATCTTGCTTTTACTACTACTTTTCCTTTTCCTGTAGTGTATGCTTTTATAAGAGCATCTTTTCCTTCGACTATACCTCCAGTTGGAAAGTCTGGACCTTTTACGATATCCATAATAGTATCTAGTCTACAGTTTGGACTATCTATTCTTTTAATAGTAGCATCTATTACTTCACCTAAGTTATGTGGTGGGATGTTAGTAGCATAACCTGCACTAATACCAGTTGAACCATTTACTAAAAGGTTTGGAAAGTATGCAGGTAGTACTGTTGGCTCATAACTATAGTCATCGAATGTTAGAGCCATTTCTACTGAATCTTTTTCTATGTCTTCTAAAAGTATATTACTTATTTTTGCTAGTCTTGCTTCGGTGTAACGCATTGCGGCTGGTCCATCACCATCTATTGAACCATTGTTTCCTTGCATATCTACAAGTATTACTCTTTGTTTCCATTTTTGACTAAGTCTTACCATTGCATCATACACTGATGTATCTCCGTGTGGATGGTAATTACCTATAACGTTACCTACAGTCTTTGCAGATTTTCTTGTTTCTTTGTCATAAGTATTTTTGTCTTTGTACATTGAATAAAGTATTCTTCTTTGTACTGGTTTTAGTCCATCACGAACATCTGGAAGAGCTCTATCTTGGATTATGTATTTAGCATATCTACCAAAACGTTCTCCCATTATTTCTTCAAGGGCAAAGTCATTTATCTTTTCTATAATTGTTGTTTCTTTTTCTTTAGCCATTATTTACCCCCTTTATAGTCATCTTCAAGTGTGAATTCTACATTTTCTTCTATCCATTCTTTACGTACTTCTGAGTCATCTCCCATTAGGACTCCTACTCTTTTTTCAGCTAGTGCTTTATCATCTATTTTGATTTTAACTAGTGTACGAGTAGCTGGATCCATTGTTGTTTCCCATAATTGGTCTGCATTCATTTCACCAAGTCCTTTGTATCTTTGAATAGCATATTTTCCTTTAAATGTATCTTTGAATTCATTTAATTCTTCGTTTGTATTTATATATTTTTTGTCTTTACCATATTTAACTAAGTATAGAGGTGGTACTGCTATATAAAGCATTCCATGTTCTATTAAGTCTCTCATCCATCTATAGAAGAATGTTAGAAGTAACGTTTGAATATGTGCTCCATCATCATCTGCATCGGTCATTATTATGACTTTTCCATAGTTTGATTCTGTGTAGTCAAATTCTGCACCTACTCCTGCTCCGATAGCATGAACTATTGTATTAATTTCTTCGTTTTTGAAAAGGTCTGCTACTGTTGATTTTTCACAGTTAATTATTTTACCTCTTAGTGGTAGTATTGCTTGATGACGTTTATCACGGCCACTTTTTGCTGTACCACCGGCACTGTTTCCTTCGACTATGAATAATTCGTTTTTATTATATTCTTTACTTTGAGCAGGTGTAAGTTTACCAAGAAGTACTTTTTCACGACCACTCTTACCCTTTCCAGCTCTTGCTTCTGCTCTTGCTTTTCTTGCTGCTTCACGAGCAAGTTTACTTTTTAAAGCTTTATCCATTATAGATGTAGCTGCTTCTTTGTTTTCTTCTAAATAATAAGATAGTTTTTCATATACTATACTTTCTACTACCGTTCTTGCTTGTGGTGTTCCTAGTTTACCTTTGGTTTGTCCTTCGAATTGTAGTAGATTTTCTGGTATTTTTAAGCTTATTATCGCCGTTAAACCTTCACGAGTATCTGTTCCATCTAAACCATCTTTGCTCTTTAATAAGTTATTGCTTTTAATATATTCATTAAATACTTTAGTAAGTGCTGTTTTATATCCTACTTCATGACTACCACCATCTACAGTTTTAACATTGTTAACAAATGACATTATATTTTCGTTATATGTGTTTGTGTACTGCATAGCGATATCTACTTCAATACCATTCTTTTCTCCACTAAAACTTATTGTTTTATGTAGTGGTTCTTTTCCTTCGTTTACGTATTCTACGAATGATACAAGTCCGTTGTCATAACTAAATACACTATGTTTATCATCTTCTTCATCAATAACTTCCATAGTTAGTCCATTTATAAGAAATGCACTTTCTTGCATTCTTTCACATATAGTAGTGTAGCTAAATCTAGCATTTCCAAATATTTCTTCATCTGGATAAAATTCAACTGTAGTACCTGTTTGTTTAGTTGTACCTATTTGTTGTAATGGTTTGTCTACGTGTCCTCCATTTTTAAAAGATATCTCACATATTTTACCTTCTCTACATATAGTTACTTTCATCCATTTAGATAATGCGTTAACTACTGATGAACCTACGCCATGAAGGCCACCAGATACTTTGTATCCATCTGTTTCAAATTTACCACCTGCGTGTAATACAGTATAGATTACTTCTGGTGTTGATTTTCCTGATGAATGTTTTCCGATTGGGACTCCACGTCCTTCATCACTAACTCTTACACTTCCAACTTTAGTTAGTGTTACTGTTATTTTTTTACCATAGCCATTGATCGCTTCGTCTATTGAGTTATCAACAATTTCCCATACTAAATGATGAAGTCCTCTTTTGTCAGTACTTCCTATATACATACCAGGTCTTTTACGTACAGCTTCAAGGCCTTCTAATATCTTAATTGAATTTTCATTATATTCTGCCATAATCACCTAATCTCCATTTCATATTATACAAAAAAAATTAAAAAGTGTAAACGTTTACTTTACACTTTTATTTACTATCACTTAACTTTATAAATCAATGAATTCTACTTCATCTTTTTTATCTAGTTCACTTGTAAATTTACTTTTAGGTTTCTTTTCCTCTTCATTTTGTTCTTCTACTGGTTTTGGGGGTTCAACTTTCTCTATTGGTTTAAACATTTCTTCTTGTGGTGTTGATTGTTTTAATTTTTCCATTCCAAGTAGGTCTACTTTAGCTGCTTTGTATGGAGCAACTTCTTCCATCATTTGTATATCTGATTTAAATATTGAATCAACTTGTGGTCTTTCTTCTGTAGGTGCATTGTTTTCTGCTTTTATTTCTTCTTGAGTCATTAAATTTATGCTTTCACCTTTAGCATTGTCTAATGCTTTAAAATATTCTTCATCATTTAATTTGTATGCTTTATCTCCAAATGCTAACATCGGATAAAATATTATTGGCAATATGACTAAACCAATCTTATAAAATACTGAAGTATTAAAAGATGATCCTAATCTATAAAACAATATTGAAAGTACTATAACGTTAACAACAGGTACAAAGAATAATATACCTAAAAATGTTGATGTTTCTGTTATATCTAGGAGTGTGAATAAATTTATTACAGGATAAAAAGCTGTTGATTCTTTTTTAGATGCCTTTTTGAATAATTTCTTTCCACCTATCATTACTAGTATAGATCTTGTAAATGTCATAGCTAACATCACTAGTGCTATTGTTACTAAAGTATTACTTGTAGATGCCTGTATCATTAATTTTCCTCCTATTTTCATATATAATGATACAATAAATAGCCTATTTTTGCAATATTATATAAAATTTATTAAAAATATTGATATTTTTGTTAAAAAAGTGTTGCATTATTGTAAAAAATACTGTATTATTAAGTAGTCAGCCGATTAAGTGGCGATATGGGCCTGTAGCTCAGCTGGTTAGAGCGTTCGTCTGATAAGCGAAAGGTCGATGGTTCAAGTCCATTCAGGCCCACCATTAATTATGGCCCGTTGGTGAAACGGTTAACACACACGCCTTTCACGCGTGCATTTATGGGTTCAAATCCCGTACGGGTCACCATTTGAATATTAGTTCTCTATTGAGAACTTTTTTTATGTATTAAAAGCCATTTATTAATGGTTTATTTTTTTATATAAATAAAAAGAAATGTTTAATTACATTTCTTTTAATGTTTTAACTAAATCATCTATTTTAACTAGTTCTTGATTACCAGTTATCATATCTTTAAGAGTTACTGAGTTTTGTTTAAGTTCATCTTCTCCGATAATAATAACTTTATCTATATTTTCTCTATTAGCAGTATTCATTGCTTTTTTAAGTTTTATATTGTTAAGTTCAGTTAATACTCTATATCCATTTTCTCTTAGCATACTTGATATTTTAAATAAGTTTTTATCATTTGTGAATGCATATACATATATATCATACTTCTTTAATGTTTCTGACCATTTTTCTTTTAATAAAGCATAAATAGGTTCTAAACCAAATGACATACCTATTGCTGGATATTCTTCTCCATTGTGTAAGAATTTAGTTATGATATTATCATATCTTCCTCCACCACCTAGAGCGGATTTAAATTTTCCAGTTCTATCAAATACTTCCCATACACATCCAGTATAGATTTCAAGTCCTCTTGCTAAGAAAGGTTTAAATACACATATATCTAAATTTAAATCTTTAATTAGTTTATTTAAATCATTTAATTCTTTTAATCCTTCACTAAGTAGCTCTACGTTTGTGTCTTTAAGCTCATTAGTTAATTCATCTAAATCTAATTTGAAATATTCAAATATTTTATCAACGTTTTCTTTTGAAGTACATGCTTCTAGTTCTTCTTCAATGTCTTTTCTTTCTAATTTATCTAGTTTATCAACTAATGTAATGAATTCTCCAACTCTTTCTTTTGGTACATTACAATATTCTAAAAGTCCACTTAAAAATTTTCTATTGTTGTATCTTATTTCAATATCAATGTCAAACTTTTGGAATGCTTCTTTTACCATTATAAAGTATTCTATTTCAGCATAAGGTGATTCTGTTCCACAAGCATCTACATCGCATTGATAGAATTCACGTGCTCTTCCTAGTTTAACAGGTCCATCTCTAAATACTTTGCCTATTTCATATCTTTTAAATGGTAAAATTAATCCTTTATTCATACCAATTACTTTTGAGAATGGTACAGTTAAATCATAACGTAAACCTATATCTCTAAGTCCTTGATCTTTAAATTTATATACTTCTTTTAATATTTCTGCTCCACCTGCATATTTACTTGCTAGTAAATCATAATAACATAATATTGGTGTTTCAAGTGGTAAGAAACCATATTTTTCAAATGTACTCTTTAAGATATCAGTGATTTTATTTCTAATAATTTGTTCTTCTGGTAGGAAGTCACTAGTACCTTTAAGATTCATTAATTTAAAATCTTCTTTCATTATCTACTTCTTCCCTCACTTATTTTTTCTTCATAAATTGAACCATTCATATAGTTCATATATAATTTTTGATTATAATTCTTTTTAAATTCTTCTTCAATAATTATTAATTTAGTAAGTAGCGCTTTGTATTCGCTTACTTTCATATACTCTCTATATTTTTTAATAACTATTCCTTTTAATTTATTTATTTCATCTAGTACCATACCTACGTCGCCTTCAGTGGTATCTTCATCATTTAAAATACGTAACATAAATTTAATAACTCTATCTATTTTTTTGTTTATTCTTTGTTTTATATAGGCATCTCTAAGTTCTGGATCAACTAGTATTACTTTTTTAGCTTTGATAGTAAGACCTGGAACTCCATTTTTAGGTTCGACATTAAGACCTACCATATTAACACTGTAATATACTAGTTTCATATCTTTGCCATTTTTTTCTATTACGTATTTCATTTTACCACCCTATAATAAATCGTCTCTATATTCCTTTGTTATTCTTCTTCTTTCACTTTCTCTATATTCATTTATAAGTTTATGGTTACCATTTACTAATACTTCTGGTACTTCCATTCCTCTAAAGTTTCTAGGTTTAGTATATACTGGGTAATCAAGTAAGTTATCATTGAAACTTTCAAATTCTAAACTTGTACTTGTTATAACTCCGTCTATTAGTCTTACTACTGAATCTGTTATCATCATTGATGGAAGTTCTCCACCTGTTAAGATGAAGTCACCTATTGATATAAGTTCATCTGCTAAAGTGTATATTCTTTCATCAAATCCTTCGTAGTGTCCGCATATGATTATTAAATGTTTTTTATCTTTTAATTCATATGCTTTCTTTTCATTATATGTTTTTCCTCTAGGTGTTAAAAGTATTACGTGAGAATTCTCTGTTCTAATACTTTCTACTGCATTAAATACAGGTTCACACATCATAATCATTCCGCCACCACCACCAAACTGATAGTCATCAACTTGATTATTTTTATATGGTGTATAGTCTCTTATATCTATTATATTTATTTCTACTTTTTCTTTTTCAATGGCTCTTTTCATTATACTTTCTGTTAAGAATCCATCGAACATATGAGGAAATAGTGTTAGTATATCTATTTTCATAAGAATACTCCTATATCATGGAAATGTATTTCTTTATTTTGTTTATCTATTTTAGATATAAAATCTTTGTTAAATGGAATAAGTTTATCATTAACTCTTACGTTCTTATTACCATTATCTTCTCTATATTCAGTAATATTTCCAACTAATGTGTCATCATTATATACTTTCATACCAATTAATTCTTCAGTTAATATTTCATCATCATTAAGATGTAAATCTTCTTCATTTATAAATACACTTGCGCCTTTATATTTAATAACATCATTAATATTATCTATACCAACAAATTTAACCATATCATATTGTTTATGTCGTCTATATGTTTCGATTACTTCTTCAGTTTTTAAATGTCCTACATATAGTTTAAATCCTTTAGTGAATACTTTATCTTTAAATTCGAAATTACTTAATATTCTTATTTCGCCCTTAAGGGCATGTGTATTAGTCACCTTTCCTATGTAAATAAATCTCATAATAATTCCCCTTTATTTATATAAATGATATAAGACTATAGATGCTGAAACACCAACATTTAAGCTTTCACATGATGGGTTCATATCTATTCTAATAATTTCATCACACTTACTTAGAATATTTTCTCTTACACCATTACCTTCGTTTCCAAATATTATAGCAAATTCCTTCATTTTTTCAAGTTCTTCTAGTGATTTTGATTTTTTTAATGAAGTTCCTACTACTTTTATATTCTTTTCTTTTATTTTATCTATTAATTCTTCTAAATCTCCAATTATAATATTTGTATTATATATCATACCACCAGTACTTCTTAATACTTTTTCATTATATGGACTAACTGAGTCTTTTGAAAATATAACTGTGTCTGCATCGAATGCTACACTTGATCTTATTATAGTTCCTGCATTACCTGGATCTTGTATATTATCAAGTATTACTATTTTATTTCCAATCTCACTAGTGTTATGTATCTTTGAAACTCCTAAAAGTCTTGGAGTACTTTTTAAATCACTTATGCTTTTCATAACATCTTCTGTTACATAGTCATAGTTAAAGTCATAATTACAAGTAGTTCCATCTAAAACATATAGTTCTTTTAACATATGATTTTTTAGTGCTTCTTCTATTAAGTTTTCGCCTTCTATTACGAATAATCCTTTTTCTAAAGAATATTTCTTAGTTAGAAGTTTTCTTATCTCTTTTATTCTATTATTATCTTTAGATGTTATAAGCATATTATTCCTCCTTTAGTACTTTAGTATTTTCTTTATAATTTGGTTTATATTTTTTAACATATTTCCAGAAGTTTTTTGAATGGTTAAATTCTAAGAAATGACATAATTCATGAATAATAACATAATCTATTTCATCTATACTATATTTAATTAATTCAGAATTTAGTTTTATAAGTTCTTGTCTTTTATTACAATAACCCCATTTTCTTTTCATTTTACCTATCATTACTTTAGGATAAGGAATATCTTCCTCAAATAAATTATAACATATTTTTACTCTTTCATTAAATATTCTTTCACATTCATTCTTTAGAAAAGTATTTAAGTATGTTTTGTTTTTAACAAATACTTGGTTACCAACGAATTCTATTTTAGATACTGTGTTTAGAACTACTACATCGTAACTATTTCCTAGATAGTAGAATTCCTCATTCTTTTTTTCTTTTCTTTGTACTGTTTCATACATTCTGATTATGTCAGTTTCATTTTTCATTATGAATGATTTAATCATAGTGGCAGTTACAAAGTAATTACAAGATATATATATACCATCTTTTTTAACTCTTAAATACATATTCTTATTATTTTTTCTTGTTATAAATACGTTAAATGTTTGATTATTTAGTGTTATTGTCATAATGTTTCCTCAAAAGTATTATATCATTTTTTAGGACATTTAAAAAGCATTCACTTATGAATGCTTAATCTTTATAAGTTTGTTTCAGTTTCTATTGGTGTCTCTACTGCTGGTGTTGTTAGTTCAACTTCTTCAACTGGTTCTTCTGTTTCAATAGTTAATTCAGTTGTTTCACCTTCAGTATTATTGTCTTCTAGAACTGTTGTATTTTCATTTGTTTTATCTTGTTCTTTCCATTTAGCAACTAATTCATTATCAGTATTATCTTCTGGTTTATAATTTTCATCTACATCAACTAATGTTTCATTTCCTTCTTCATCAGTTTCTTTAGTTTGCCATCCATCAAATTCTTTTTCAAGTTCTTCTACTGAGTCACCAACTTCTATAGTTTCGTTTTCTCCTGCTTTAGCTTTAGCATCTGATAATCTTATTTGATCTTCAAGTGCTTCTTTAACTTCATCAGGAACTACTTCTTTAGCATTTGGATTACTCTTATCAGCTTTTACAAAATATGTTGGAGCTTCAAGTCCTACTTCATCAGGTGTTGGTAAATTATAATCACCTAATTCTTCAGTAGTCATACCTACAGTGACAAGTTCTCCTTCACTTTCGTAAATTACTTTTGCTGTTCCAATTACTTGGTATAAATCAAGGTCTCCAGTTAATGTTACTTTTTCACCAACATTATATTCAATTACTTTACTATCTTTGCTTGTACTATAACCTAGTAGTTCTTCTGATGTACCATATTTCATTAATGTTATTGAACTATTTTTTTGTGATCTAATTGTAAAGATTAGTCCCACTCCACCATTACGATCATGGTATCTTACTTCATATTTTTCAGCTATCTTAGCATATAGATAAATTTCATTATCTGAGTTTGCTATTTTTGTCAAGTTTCTTCCTAGGTAATCAACTTTTTCTCCATCAAAGTTTGGAGTTGTATACCATCCTTCAAAGAATCCAGTTTCAAGTTCTACACCACTTAGAGCAACTTTTCCACTCTTAACTGTGTATTCTTTTGGAGAAGTTGTTTCTCTATCATAAATAATCTTATAAGTAGTAAAACTACAACTAGTATAAATATTAGTATTTTCTGTTATAGTCTTAGTAAAATTAAATTCTTTAGTTAACTTTTCATCACTATAATATTTACAAGAATCATAACCATATGGTAAATATGGATTTACTTTTCCATCTTTAGCTTCTACTGTATAGATACTATCATCATCTAATAAATTAAATGATACTACATAAGTTTTTTCTTCATCTTCTTTAGTAGTTGTATCATTTGATTTAGTAGTTACTTTTCTAATTACTGTTTTAGTAGTATTTGTTTCCTCCTTCTTGTCATCTTCTTTTATTTTGTCATCATCGACTGGAACTACTACGTTATCTTTTGGTTTAGATGGATCTTTATCATCTTCTTTTTTCTCACAACCAACAAGAAGTCCAATAATAGTACCGATAATTACTAAGATTGCTATTGCTACAAAAATAATAACTCTGTTGTCGCTATCATCATCAAGAAAATTTTCTTCAACCTTTACTACTTTTACAGCAGGGCTTTTCTTAGTAACTTTCTTACTATCTTTCATTTAACCCTCCTATGGTATTAGCCTTACGCTATCTACTCTCATAATCATTATATAAATTGTTCAAGTGTAAATCAACATAAAACGTAAATTTTTTGTAAATAAAAAGAGCTTTACGCTCTTAGAAATCTCTATTTCTTAGGAATGCTGGCATTTCAAGTTCTTCATCATCATCTATTTCTTGAATTGCTTTCTTTTCTCCTTCAATTGATCTATATAGTGGTTCAGTTGAATCTTCAAATCCTGTTGCGATTACTGTTACTACTATTTCATCAGTAAGTGCTTCGTTGATAACTGCACCAAATATAATGTTAACGTCTGTATTGGCTACTGCTCTTACTACTTCTACTGCATCTTCTGCTTCGAATAATGTCATTGAGTTACCACCAGTGATATTTACAATACAATCTGTTGCTCCATTAATAGTTTGTTCAAGTAATGGACTATTTACAGCTTGTTTTGCAGCTTCTACTGCTCTATTATCACCAAATCCAACACCTATACCAATAAGTGCATCTCCTCTATCTTCCATTATTGTTCTAACATCTGCAAAGTCTAAGTTTACAAGTCCTGGAACACTAATTAAGTCAGATATAGATTGAACACCTAATCTAAGTACATTATCTACTTCTTTAAATGCAGCATTTAATGGTGTGCTTCTATCTATTAAGTCTCTTAATTTATCGTTTGGAATTACTACGATAGTGTCTACATGTTTTCTAAGTTCATCTAAACCTACTAAAGCATAATCCATTCTTTTTTTACCTTCAAATTTGAATGGTTTTGTAACTATAGCTACTGTTAAGCATCCTAAGTTTTGAGCTATTTCAGCAACTACTGGAGCAGCACCTGTGCCAGTACCGCCACCAAGTCCACAAGTTACGAATACCATATCTGCCCCGCGTAAAGAGTCCTCAATTTCTTCTTTAGCTTCAAGTGCAGCTTCTCTTCCTACTTCTGGTCTTGTTCCTGCTCCTCTTCCTTTAGTAATAGTTTTACCTAATTGTATTTTGTGTTCTGCATGAGAAACATTTAATACTTGTTGATCAGTATTTGCTACGATAAATTCAACTCCACGAAGTCCTGAATCTATCATTCTGTTTACAGCATTACATCCACCGCCACCGACACCGATAACTTTTATGTCAGCTATTTGATCCATCTCTAGTTTATTATTCATATTTCACTCCTTAATCGTTGAAAAAATATCCATATATTTTTCCGAGTACTGTATTATTGTTAGTTTTCTTTATATTAATTAATTCTTCTTGCAAATCCTCATCAACTGTATATGCAAGTTTATTTCTAAAAGCTAATTTATCATGATAATATTTGATAAGTCCTAATGAACTTGAATATTTATTGCTTCTACATCCAATCTCGTTAACATGGTATCTTTCCATTTCTCTTCCAAATACTTCATCAACTACTAAGTTAAAATCATTAACTTCAGTTGTTCCCCCTGTAAATATTATATAACTAATTTCCAACTTTGTTAAGAGGTTTATTTGTTTTTTAATGAGGTCTAATAGCTCTTTAATTCTAGAACATATTATCTCACTAATCTCATATTGATTTATTTTAATATTTTCTTTAGAGTTTGTCAACACATCTTCACTCCAACTTGTTGATGCATTTCTCTTACTAGCAAGTGCAAATTTCTCTTTCAATTCTTTTGCTTGCTTTCTACTTATATCATATATGTAACAAATGTCTCTATCGATATTTTTGCCGCCTACTTCAATATTTTCTGTGTCTATTAATATTCCTTTTTTGAAAATGCTTACTTCTGTTTTTTCTTCTCCTATGTTTACTACTGCTACATTTTTTGAATCTAATGTTTTATTTTTGAATTCGTAGTAATCAGCTACACTTCCAAAGTTTATATCTACGATTCCTACTCCTATACTATCAAGTAGGGATACTGCAGCATATACATTCTTTTTAGGAGCTAAACTCATTACTGCTTTACATCTTAATACTTTTGCTTGTTTTCCTTTTGGATCTTTTGTTTTCTCTTCATCATCAAGCATAAATTCTATAGGCATAATTGAAACAAATTCTTTATTATTTGGTACTTTATTGTAAACACATGATTGAAGTACTTTTACTATATCATTTCCTGTTACTATAGAGTCTTCACTTTTGATGTTTATTTTTCCTTCTACCATAGTGAATTCTGCATAGTATGATGGAATTGTTAATACTACTTTATTTATTCTTATATTTAACATTTCTTCACATCTATTGAATACTTCTTTTAATGATATTAATGTTTCTTCTGGGTTTACTATAATACCTTTTTTAACTCCTTTTGATTTTACTTCAGATACAGCAAGAACGTGTACATCATCTTCGTACACTTCGCCTACTACTAACTTAACTGTAGAACTACCAATATCTAAACTTGATATTATTTCTTTCATGTATCCTCCTATAATCATTATCATTATATCAAAAAAAATTCTTTTTTTAAAGAATTACTTCATCAAAAACGTATTTTATACTAAATTCATAGTATGGTTGTTCTATTACGTCTTTACCATTATACGTTATTCTTATATTTAACTTTTCTGTTTTGCCACCTTCAATGATGTCATTTTTATCTAAAGATATGTCTAAATTTACATTCTTGGTATCAATATTTGCGAATATATTTTCTATGTATAAGTTTGTTATTTTAGCATTTATATTTCCTATGTTTGTTACATCTATACTAAATGAATTTGTTTTTCTAAACTTATTTAAGTCAGGTACTTTGACTGTTATTGTGTTATTATCACTATCTAGTTTTACTGTCATATCAGTTTCATAGTCTATTGTTACATTACTAAACTTGATATCATAGTATTTCTTTTTAATATCAGCATTTCCTCTAACTGTGAAATTATTAAAAAGATAATATAATAAACAAGTTAAAACTACAAAAATAAATAATAATACAATCAACGTATACTTTATCTTTTCTTTCATAGTACCCTTCCTATTCTATAGATATAATAACATAAATATAGAAAAAAAGCATTAGTTTCCTAATACTATTGTTATTCTATTATAAAATTATTTTATTACTAAATTTAATTTCTGTTTTTTGTGCTATGTACATTAATATTTATGATTATTCGTAAATTATGCCTTCTTTATATTTTTCAATGCATTTCTTACTTGGATTATATAAATTAGTTGGTAAATCATTTAAATCGAACCATTTCCATTCTAATATTGTTTCTGGCTCCATTGCTTTTGCTTCTCCAGTGTATTCTTTTGCTATAAATCCAACAGTAACATAATGTGCAGTATCTGTCATGTCATCTGATATACATAATAAATCTAGTTTTGTTGCTTTTAAACTTGTTTCTTCTTCTAGTTCTCTTTTTGCTGCATCAACTAATTTTTCCATGAATTCTACTTTTCCACCAGGCATTGTCCATGTTCCTTGACCTTGTAGTTCACTACTTGCTTTTTCTTTGTTTGGATTTCTTAATCCTAGTAATATTTTACTTTCTTTTAATACCATTACTCCTACACCTAAACCTGGTTTCATTTATCTTCACCTCTACGCTGATTATACCATAGTTTAAGTCGTGTGCACTAGTATATTTAAAAATTAAACATATATATTCTTATTTTTTTATTTTGTTAGGAAGTTAATAATTAAATCAATTAATATTTCTTTTTCTTTTCCATCAATAAAGACATGATGTTTAACAATCATATACAAGAAATTAGATGCTTTTTCTTCGATGCTTTTGTACACATCATTTTCATCAAATGTTTGATAGATATTTCCAATTATTGCCTGTAATCCTTTATCTTTTTCAATAGCAAAAATATCACTTTCTTCATTAAATCTTAATTTATTAATAATGTCTAAACAATCTTCATATTTAATTTGTTCTTTACTATTACTTCCTTTAGGCTTTGATAATGTTTTATGATCGTAATCATCTAAAAGATTAAGCGCTTTTGAATAGTTGCCTATAACTTTTAATATTTCCCTGCATCACCATTATTTAGTTTTCCATCTATTCTATTAGCAATATCTATAAGTTTAACTGTTTTTTCCAAATATTCTAATCTTTTTTGATTAATTGCATAACCTTTAATCATATAGTCTTTTAGTATTTGACTTGCCCATTTTCTAAAAATAATACCATTTCGACTTTTAACACGATAACCAACACTAATTATTACATTTAAATTATAATAATTTGTTGGCTTTCCATTAAATTCGGAATTTCCAAATTTAGTCATAGTTTGTTCTTGAGTGCATTCTTCTTCTTTGTAAATATTTTTTATGTGTTCGTTGATAGTTGATTTTGCTTTTCCAAATAACTTTGCCATTTGGTCTTGACTCAACCATACTGTTTCATCCTTCATATTAACTTCTAATTTTACCTTTTGATTTTCAAATAAAATTATTTCGTTTTTCATTGTTTTATCCTCCTAATATTATAGTTAGACAAAACTTTATAAAACACTTCAAATTACATTTAAAAAGTATTAGTTTCCTAATACTATTTTGTTAGAGATACTACTGATGTTGATGATGCTACTTTAAGAAGCTCTTCGTTCGTTAGGTTTTCACCTATGATGTAGTAATCTTTTCCATTCATATTCCAATTTAGAGA
>CAKOJC010000027.1 GCA_934088535.1 uncultured Bacilli bacterium
CGAAAATAGTGTAAGCGAAGATAGCAAGTTGCCAATTTTTTTTTGCACATTTTTATTTATATATATGTATAAAAAAAACAGTAAAATTACATTACTGTTCTTTTTTTATTATTTTTTCAAGATCTTCTAATTTATATATATCTGTTTTTGTATTTATTAATTTATCTTTGTCTGTTAACATTATATACGGTAGATATCCAGTATAATCATTTAATGTGTATGTTGTCTTATATATTTCTTTTTCTTCTTCGGTGAGATTATCTATTTCTATGTAGTATATTTTTATTTCTTCTTTTATTTTATTAACATTATTTTTCAAGTCTTTACATTTTTTTGATTTATTAGTACATATTATTGTTAATACCTTTTTTGTTTTTGTATCGATCTTCCATTCTTTTGTTGTTTCTGGTATCTTTTCTTTATCTATATTTTCTTTGATCTTTTTTATATTTTTTTCTTCGTTCTCTCTTTTTATTTTTTCTTGTGTTTGACATGAACATAAAATGCTTAAACATATAATTACTGATAATATTTTTTTCATATTTACCTCTATTTTAGTATATTACTTTAATTTCTATTTTTCAATTCTTTGATAAAGTTTTTGATATATTTTATACTGTTGTTTTTTTGTTTGTTAATAACTTATTTTAAATTTGAATATTTTTTTATATTAGACTTGAAATTATCTATTTTCTTTGCTATAATATGTGTTGCTATGGCGCAATTGGTGAAGTGGTTAACACGGCGGATTGTGGTCCCGTTATGCGTGGGTTCGATTCCCACATTGCGCCCCATATTTATAATTAAGCCTTTTGGCTTTTTTATTTTTTTTTAAAAATATTTATAAAATTTTCACAATTTATTAACATTTTGGTACTATTATTTATATTGAGGTGAAAATATGAAAAAGGATGAAAAAGAAAACAAAAAAAATTATGATAATATTACAGGTGAAACTATTTTAAAATCGTCACATACTGATGAAAAAAATAGCAATAGTTCTCCAGTTATAATTAAAAAAAGCTTTTTTGATAATAAATGCTTAATATGTTCTTTTGCTACTTTCTTGATTTGTTTATGCTTATTTGGCTTATTTTATAAATTTTATTTGAAGGATCTTACTATTGAAACTACTAAAACAATAAAAGAAGTTTCTGTTACAGATTCTGGCATTGCTGATGCTGTTGAAAAAGTTTATAATTCTGTTGTAACTGTTAAAAATTATTCTCGTGGTCAATTGTATTCTACAGGTAGTGGTTTTGTTTTTAAGACAGATGATAAATATGGCTATATTTTAACAAATTATCATGTTATTAGTGGTGGAAGTGAAGTATCTGTAGTATTTACTAATGATAAAGAAGAAAAAGTTACTGTAGTTGGTTATGATGAATATTCTGATATTGCTGTACTTTCTATTGATAAATCTAATATTTTAGCGACTGCTCAAATTGGTAGTAGTGAAAATTTGAGAATTGGTGATACTACTTTTGCTGTTGGTACTCCAGTTGACTCTAGTGTTTATTCATGGAGTGTTACAAGAGGTATCTTAAGTGGAAAAAATAGAATGGTAGAGGTTGATAATTATGTTATGAGTGTTCTTCAAACTGATACTGCAATAAACTCTGGTAATAGTGGTGGGCCTTTGTGCAATTCAAATGGCGAAGTAATAGGTATTACTAACATGAAACTTGCTAGTTCTCAAATTGAAGGTATGGGATTTGCAATTCCAATTGAAGATGCTATTAAAAGTGCTGAATCACTTATAAGTGGTAAAAAAGTGATTAGACCTTATTTAGGCGTTAGTATTTATGATAGTAAGAATTATTTTACTAATGATACTGGTGTATATGTGGAATCAGTTGAACAAGGTAGTGCTGCAGATAAAGCAGGTATTAAAAAAGGTGATAAAATAATTAAAATAGAGGATACGAATATTACTAACACATCATATTTTAGATATCAATTATATAAATATGAAATTGGCGATAAAATTAAAATTACTGTTGAGAGAGATGGTAGTGAAAAAACATTTACTGTAACATTAGCAAGTAATAGTGTTAATAATTAGTCTTTAAAACTCAAGAAAATATATCTTGAGCTTTTTTTGTGTCAAGTTTTGTAAATATTGTTGCATAACATTTTTTATTGTGATAAATTTTTAATAGAGGATATAGGTGATGTTTACGTGTCTGATGTTATTGCTAATGATGATGATAAAACAACAGTACTTATTAATGATTTGGTATCATTAAATACTGTAATATCAAAGTATTTAGATGATATGGATAAAATAATGAGTACAATAGATGACTCCTTAAAAGGAGAAGTTGCCGATTCTATCAAACTTAAGTATAATGAATTATCTAGTTTGATGCCTATACTTAAAGAGAACTTATCATCTTATATTGAAGATTTTAAGATTCTATGTATAAGTTTTAAAAATAAGGATTCATCTATATCTTTAGTTGAAGTCAAAAAAAATATGGGAGGAGGGGACATTATTAATGTCAACAATTAAATTTGATATTCAAAAATTCGGAGGCGGAGCAGAACGTTGGTCTGCTGGTGTTACTGAGAGTGCTGTTAGAGAAGCATATGCAAATTTCAGTAAACAAATTGATGAAACTGAAAGTGTTATTCGTAATACTAATACTGTACATCAAGCATTAGAAGCTGGTTGGAGTGGACAAGATAGAGTTGATTATCTTGCTAGATATGATCAACATGCTGAAAGAGTTATTGCTCAAATTGAGGAATATAGAGTAGCTGTTGGTAAAGAAGTTGAATCAATTATTGCACAATGGACTGAATTCCAAAGTCAATTAATTAGTTAGTTAGAAGGGAGATTTATATATGAATTTTGATGCAAAAGCTATTGTAGCTGATGAAATACCAAATATGAGAACTGCTGTTGAAGATTATACACAAAGTGTTGAGGCCGAGATTCAAAAGATTAAAGATTATGAAATTGAAACTGGAGATGGAATTTATGGTGCTACACAAGTTCAAACAGTTAACGATTATATTAAAAGAACTTGTGAGGAAATAGGTGCTATCGTTAGATATTTCGATGAATTCCAAGAAGCACTTGATCAAGTTGGCGCTGCATACGAATCAAAACAAGCTAATATTAAGGTTAGCGAAGTTGCTACACATCAAGAAGCAGATCCTGAAGATTTAATCAAAGTAAATCGTATGGAATAATATATGGCAAGTATTTCATATTATTATCAACAAATAGCTAAACTTGAGGCTCTTAAAAAAAGATTTATAGCTTTACAAAATGATTTGAATGCGTTGATACCTGATTTAAGAAAAGCATCTACGTTTCTTAATGATGCTGTTGATGGTATGCGTGTTAGCTATACTGTTAATGAAGTAACTGCTGATAATGATTCAATTAAAGATAATAAAGAATCTGTTGATGATATGATATCTACAATTAGTGGTAGTGTTATGCCTGCTATTAGTGAAAAGATTAGAAGTATTGAAGCTGAGATAAGTCATTATTACGAGCTTATCAGACAAGCAGAAGCTGAGGAGCGTGAGAGAGAACGAAATGGCAATAATTAAAGCGAATACTGATGAATTTGAAAAATTAATAAATGATTTTGATTCGTGTGTTAAGAATTATAATCAAGCAATAGAATCTTTTTTTAAAACAATAGAAGATTCTAGAGGTGTTGTTTGGGAAGGCGATGCTGCTCAAAAGTATTATGATAAAGCACAAGTTGATAAGTCAGTGTATACTGATTATGGTGATGAACTAAATGTTTTTTGTTCATCATTGTCTGATACTTGTATTGATTTAAATAATACTATAAGAAAGTCTTCGAGGGTATAATTATGACAAGGTTAAATTTTATTTCTAGTGATGTAAGAAAATTAGTCATATTAAAAGTTGGAAATGCTAAGGTTTCTCTTGAATCTGCTAAATCAAAGGCAAGTTCATTGGATGTTCCTAGTTTTTCATACAGTGGTTATTTAAATAGTTTATCGAGTAAAATTGCTCGTAATATTATGACTTGTACTACTGATGAGTCTTGGTTAGATGATTCTATTAATAACTTTCAAACATTTAATGATGAAAATATTACTCTGATAGAAAAATGTGAAGCAAGAGAAGTACTTGAAAAAGATTTTCATGTTAATTTAATTGAGGATTAAGACTAATCATGTTTTGATTAGTTTTTTTATGATTTTAATACTATTTAAAGGCTATTTTTAGACTTTAAAAAAAAGTAGGTATTGTTTAAAATATCTACTTTTTCTTTCTTAATTAGCTTAATTTACATTAATATAAGCCTAAATCCATTTCTTATATTTGTTTCTTTTAATATACTATCTGGATTATATTTAATTGTTGTTTCTCTATTATATAGTGATAATGAATTATAATCAAAATTATCTATTCTTTTTAGTTCACTTATTGATTTACCAATTAATGTTATTATGTTTGCGATATTTTTGTTTAATGGTAAATATATATTATAATCTTCATCTAATTGTGGTATATATATTTCAACTAATACTTTATTTTTCATTATCAAACTCCTTATCTACTATGTATCTAATGATTGTATGTGAACTATTTTTTACTACATATCCAATTTGATTAAATAAAAGTTTTCTTTCTTCTAGTGTAAGATTTGGCATTTTTATAGATAATTGGTTTGCTGCGTTTTCGCCTAGCCATATTCCTGTTGATTTATCAATATTTCTAAACCATTCTTCTACTTCTAAACTTTTGTAGGAATTATAGTCATCATATATTATAAATTTATTTCTCTTATATTCTTTAATTTTACTAAATACATATTTAAATGTTTTTTGAGTTTTTTCTGGGACATTGTTTTTAAATGCTCCAAGTCCAATAATTATGAATATATTTGTGTGGTCTAAGTTATCATCATCAAGTGTTTCTAGTCTTACTTGTTTAATTATTGTTTCAAAATCTTTATTAAATATGTTAACACCTTGTGAGTTTTTATAAAGATCAAGTACGTCAATAACTCTTACTTTTGTATTTGGTATTTGTTTTAATAGTTCAATAAGTCCATATATAAAGTGAATATTGTCTCCTAAATTGTTAGTAATAACTGGTGAATAATTTTCATTAAAGTTATATGTTTCTGTTGAAAGTTTTACTTTAGAAATACCGACTGGAACCTTATCTAATGTATAGTTTGTATTGATTAGTTTATCAACTGTAAAGAATTTTGGAAGAGTAGGTATTGCTGGTGCCTTTTTGATTTTTGCGTTTTTTAGAGTTATTGCTAAATCCATAATTGCTTTATTAATATCGTCTGGTTTAGATACATATGCTGTTTGATATTCAAGGACTTTGTTATCAAGTTTTACGAGACCTCTTCCTAGATATTTTGCAGGTATTAAGTTTCTCGGTGCGTCTATTACATATCTATAATCATCTTTATCATTTAATTTTAACGTTAATTTATTTGGGAATAGTTGTAATACTTTAATACGAATACCTGTTATTAATGAGTTTGTTAGAATAAATGTTACACCAAATTTTGGACCTTCTTTAAATAAATTTATGAATTTTTCTGATAGTGAGCTTAGATTATCTAACATGTTTTCATATTGATGTATAATACATATTATATTTGGTAGTGTTTTACCACTTTGTTTTATGTAGTTGGAATATGTTCCTGAATAGTTATTAAATAAATCTTTTCTTTTATTTATTTCTTTATTTAAGTATGTATATAAACTGTTTGCTTTTTCTATTTCGTCAATGTAAACTATATCTCCAACTTGTGGATAATCTTTGAATTTTGATAATGTTTCTGCTCCAAAGTCCATTATATAAATATTAACTTCTTCTGTTTGATGTTTAGTACATATTGATGTAATTAATGTTGTTAATAGATTTTCTTTGCCTGAACCTGGAATACCATATATTAATGTATTTCCATTTTTTGTAAAATTAATTGTAAGTAATCCTTGTTGTTGAGCTGCAGGATCGTCATATTCACCAATTACACCTTCGATTTCAAATGGTTTTGGTTGGAAATTATATTTAGACATTATGTTTGATAAATATATTTCTTCAGGAATACTATCTAACCAAAGCTGTTTTTTACTTATATTTTCTCTTATAGCCATATCATTTAAATATTTGACTATATTAGTAAGTTGATCGCCATTTTTTGATTGATTTGTATCATTGTTTTGAATTATGTTATTTATTGATTTGATTACTGTTCCTGTATTATCAATAAAGTTAACTGAATCATCTACTTTTTTAATTACTTTTTCTGTTGGAATATAAGGAGCTCCTGACCAAGCTGATTGTCCTTGTTCAAATAGTTCATCATAGCCAACTTGTAAGTAGAATCTACCTGTTTCTTTAATTGAAGCTGCTTCTGGTCTTTTTAGCATTTCCATACTGTCTTGTTTTGTTTGAACCTTTAAACATACTTTGAATTTTGAGTTTGACCATATTTGATCATTTACCACTCCTGCTGGTTTTTGAGTTGCAAGTATTAGGTGTACGCCAAGTGAACGTCCTATACGTGCTGTACTTATTAATTCATCCATAAATTCTGGTTGTTGACTTTTTAATTCTGCAAACTCATCTGAGATTATGAATAGGTGAGGAATTGGTTCATCAATAAGGCCTTCTCTATAATATTTCTGATATTTATATATGTCAATTGTACTTTCACCTAATTTATCTCTTACTTCATTGAATTTTTTTTGTCTTCTTTTCATTTCACTATTTATTGAGACAAGCGTTCTATTCATTTCGCTAATATCTAAGTTAGTTATTGTTCCTGCTAGGTGTGGTATTCTAATACCTGTTTCTTTGTTTTCGAAGGCTCCGGCTAAGCCTCCACCTTTGTAATCTATAAGTACAAATTGTACTTCATTTGGATGGTAATTTATTGCCATTGATAAAATATATGTAATTATGAATTCAGATTTACCACTACCAGTAGAACCAGCTATAAGTCCGTGTGGACCATGTGCCTTTTCGTGTAAGTCTAATTTAAATAGTTCACCTGATGGGCTTACTCCAACTGGACACTGTAGGGTAGTCATTGGATTACTTGAAGACCATTTATTACTAATATTTAATTGTTCTATGTTGCCTACATTGTACATTTCTAAGAATGAAATCATTGTAGGTAAATTATATATTTCAGATAGGGTTTGTATTGGCACATTAGACAGTTCTCTAGCAGCTCTATACATGTCAAGATTATCAAATACTTCAGTTGTAAAATTTAGTTGTTTGCTTTTTGTATATTCCTTTTCAAAAATACAACTTAATTTATCTGTTACATATGTATATTTGTTACATTGATTTGGTAAATTTTTAAGGGTACTATCTAAAATAAGAAGTGAGAAACCTATATTCTTATTGAAAGAAGTTATTTTACTTATAAAATCTAAATTTTTATATTTTCTATAGTTATCCGTTATTATTAGATAATATGGACTAAAACTTTTATAATAATCATTTTTTTCTATTTCTTCGTTTAATTCTTGTGATGCGTTTTTTATTTTTTCTTTTCTTGAATTATATAATTCATCTATTTCTTTTAATACTTTTTTAGTTTCATCTTCGTTATCTGTAAAGTATCTAATACTTTTATCGTCTGAATAGATATGTGGTATTAGTTTTAGGTATTCCCATTTATATGCATTTTTTTTGCTTGTTAAGAATACTATTTTTAAATCTTTTGGATTATGTAGTGTAATTAATTGTAATATGATTCCATTTATGAATGCTTCTGAGTTAGGATAACTACATATTATTGATGAAACAAAGTTTTCACATAATGATATAGTTGATGGTACGTTTACAAGTGTTTCTGCGTTTTTAGCTATGGAGTGTGCTCTTTGTATAAGTTCATCAGGATCTAGTGTAAATTTTTCTTCAGGAGCATTTACTTTAATTGAAGAAGGAACATTACCTGTACCAACTCTGATGGTTAGAAAATCATTGTCTGTTATTTCTTTTTCCCATAATCTATTTTTCATTCCAATTAGATTATCAAAACATTCTTGTGCAGATGGGTTGTTATCATAAAGAGTTTGACTTTCATATTTCATTATTTTATTTATTTCAGCTTGTTTTCTTTCTAAATAATCTGTATATTTCTTTTCTCTTAGTTCATCTCTTTTTTTCTTTCTTCTTCTGTTATACATCATAGATAGTTTTGGTATTAAGAAACTGCATATTACCATTGCTAAAGCTGTTATAATTGATATAATCAGTTCTGTTTTGGAACCTCTTCCTTGATTATAATTAGTTATACTTCTGTATAATGTTGCGAATGATGTTATTACCATGGTCATACTAGCACCTAAAGTAAATATTAAAGGAAGTTCTTCTTTTGATTCTTTATTAGTAGGTGCATCTATTGTTATTTCTTCTTCGTCGTAGCCAATTGTTAATCTTGGCTTATGAAAGAAGAAATCGTCATCGCTATATAAATCTTCATCATTTTCTTTTATATTGTAGTTTAAATATTTTGAGTTGTCGACAGTTTCTTTATCTTTTATTGGAATACTACTATTAAATGAAATATTATCTTTTGAAAAAAATACTCTTATGAATGAGCCCATCCATATCATTTTTAAATTATTTAAGAATATAGTATCTCCAGTATATAGTAGTTTCTTGCTGTTAACTATTCGTTTATTTACATAGACTTTTGTTTCAAATTCTGCAACATTTAAGTATTTAGCATTTTCTTCTGTTGTTATTGATATTTGAGTAGGTGCAGTTAGATTATTTGAGTATATTATTGCATTTTGTGGGTTGCTTCCTATTGTTATAGCATTAAAATTCTCAATTAATATATCTTTATAATTATTATTATATCCTTCATATGTATAAAGATATATTGTATCACTAGTACCTTTGAACTTAATTATATATGTTTCATATGTATCTAATTTTATATCCTCATCTTTGTTATTAATGGAAAAATCATCAGTATCTTTAATGTACCAGTTTCCATCTTTAGAGTAGATACTTATAAAAACTTCTATATTTGTTGTAACAGGTGTGTATGAAAATAAAAAGCTTTCACTTATTTTTTCTGGTAGATCATAAGTAGTTAATTTTTCTTTGTCAGCTATATAAAGTTTCATATTATCACATCCTATTATTTACTATGATAATTATAGCATTATTTATTTTTCTCTTCAATTAAATTCAAATAATTTGTTAAATACTTTTTAGTTATGTTTTTGCCTCTGAAACAGTGAAAATAGAATAATACGCATTTAGTTCCATCTTTAGGTTTATCATATTCATATATTTTTATATCTTTTATATTAAAGTCATTACCATTTACTATTTTTTCAAAGTTATCTAATACACAATATATTATTTCATCTAATGAGTTAAATTCTCTTATACCTTTCATATTAATAAAACTATTTTCAAACCAATAATATTTATTATTAGCATTAAATACAAGTATGCTATGGCAATAAAATTTACCATTAGGTATTACAAAGAAATATGTTTTACATGGAATATTATTTTCTTGTAAATATTTTCTTGTTAATTCTACAACTTCCCAACATATTCCAACTCTTGATTTTTCTATTTGTTCAATTGATTGAAATACAAATTTTTTTTCAAGACCATCTTGTATGTGTTCATAAATATTACCATCTTTGTCTGTCCATCCATATTTTATATCTTTTGTTTTGTTGTATATTTCATATGCTTTATCCAACACATTTATCACCAACATAAGTATAACAAATAAATTACCAAAAGTACTATATTAATAGTTTATTTCTTGATATAATAGGGCTATATATGATATAAAAATTTAGAATAATTAATATAATGTCATAAGAATACGAAGGTGGATGTATGTTAGAGTTAAAGAATGTATCTAAGTTTTATTCTAATAATGGAATGATTTCAACTGGGTTTTCACGTGTTTCATTAAAATTTAATTTAGGTGAATTTGTTGCGATTACGGGGGAAAGTGGTAGTGGAAAAAGTACACTTTTGAATGTTATTAGTGGTCTTGATTCTTATGAAGAAGGGGAAATCTATATCAATGGTAAGGAAACGAGCCATTATACTGAGAATGATTATGAAATATATAGAAGAAAATATGTTGGGAATATATTTCAAAATTTTAATTTAGTTAATAGTTATACTGTTTATCAAAATATAGAATTAGTTCTTTTGCTAAATGGTAAAGATAAAAAAAATATTAAAGAAAAAGTTATGTCTTTAATAAATCAAGTTGATTTATATAAATATAGAAATACTAAAGTTTCAAAATTGTCTGGAGGACAGAAACAGAGAGTTGCGATAGCTCGTGCTTTAGCTATGAATACACCAATAATACTTGCGGATGAGCCAACTGGTAATTTGGATAAAAATTCTAGTGAAAGTGTTTTGAAATTATTACATGATATATCAAAAAATAAACTTGTTATTGTTGTTACGCATAATTATGATCAAATTGAGAAATATGTTACTAGAAAAATAACTATGAATGATGGAAGAGTTCTTGGGGATAAAAAGATAAAGGATTATGAAAGAGTAGAGAATGTCGAAGAGAATAAGTTTAGTGATATTAAATGGTATAATAAGATACGTTTAGGAGTTCGTAATGCGTTTAATATTCCTTCAAAGTTATTTTTGATTACGGCAGTATATTTTTTTATTGTTATGGCTATTTTTGGTGCTTATTCAGTTTTTGAAAAATATCAATATGAACTAGCTATGGAGGGAACAAATGCTTTTTTTACTAATACAAGTGATAAGAGAATAGTAATTAAAAAGAAAGATAAAAGTAATATTACTGATAGTGATTATGAAAAACTTAATAATTTAGAAAATATAGATACTATTGTTAAAAATGATTTGCTTTTAGATAAAAGTGTTAGTGTATATAATGATTCTTCTAGTTTTTATAGTTCTGTTTTAAATATTAATGAAATTGGTTCAGTTACATATGGTAAGATGCCTACTAGAGATGATGAAATTGTTTTAAGTTTTGCAAAATATGATTATTATTTAGAAAATGAAAGTAGTATAAACAAAATTTTAGATCATTCTTTTTCTATAAATTTAGAGAGTGGTGGAGAAGTTAAAGTAAAAGTAGTTGGTATAATTAAAAGCGATAATGAATTTAAAACTTTGTTTTATGTTACTGATAATTTACTAAGTGAATTAAATGATTCAATGATTAAAGGCTATACTAAAGTAAATTATAAATTTGGTGAAATATCTAATGTATCATATATTGGTAATGTAACTAGTGAAATTATACCTAGTGATAAAGTTGATAGCGGTAAAATAATTATACCTGATAATTGGCAATATCAATGTAAAAATTATGATTGTAAGAATTATAAGGTAAATGTAAATGTTAATAATTTATATTTTAAATTCAATAAAGATTTTATTGTATCTGATAGTTACGATTCTAAGACATTAGAAAATTTAACAGGTTATAAATATGATAAATATAATGGAGGAATATTTATTAATAAAGATGATTATAATTCTTTATATAATAATGGTTATTATCAAAGTAGTGTATTTATTAAGGATATTAGAACAGCTAGAGAAACAATTAAGTCAGTTGAAAATTTAGGCTATACAACATTATATATGCCTGATGTATTAGTTAATTTTGCTTCTGATGGTGTAGCTGGTCTTAAGATTGGTAGATTATTCGTACTTGTTATATTATTTGTTACATTATTCTTTATTTCATATTTTATAATAAGATTGATACTTAAGTCTAGAAATGTATATTATTCAACGCTTAGAATATTGGGTTCTTCTCTTAAATGTACTAAATCACTTTTAAATATAGAATTATTAACTCTTGCTCATTTATCATACTTAGTATTTATAGTTTTTTTAGTACTTGTAAAATATTCAATTATAGATAATTCGTTATTAAAAGATTTATCTTCTTATATGTCTTTAAATAATTATTTAGTATTATATTTATCTTTGTTATTTATGTCATTATTTATTACATTTAGATACTCTAGAAAGTTATTTAAAGATTCTGTAATGAATACGTATAGGGAAGAGGTGTAATATGATAAAGCTAGAAAATGTTAATAAATATTTTAATAGGCATAAAAAGAATCAAATACATGTTATTAATAATACATCTCTTACATTAGAAGATAAAGGTTTGGTTGCATTACTTGGTCCTTCAGGATGTGGTAAAACTACGTTATTGAATGCAATTGGTGGACTTGATAAAATTAATAGTGGAAAAATATATATTAATGGTGAAAGAATATCTAGAAGAAGTGTTTCTAAAATAGATAAAATAAGAAATTTAAATATAGGATATATATTTCAAGATTATTATTTGGTTAATAATATGACTGTTTTTGATAATATAGCGTTAGTTCTAAAAATAAATGGTATTAATGATAAAAATGAAATAACTAAAAGAGTAAACTATGTTTTGAATAAAGTTGGAATGTATAGATATAGAAATAGATATGCTAATATGTTATCTGGCGGTGAAAGACAAAGAGTTGGAATTGCTCGAGCTATTGTAAAAGATCCAAGTATAATTATTGCCGATGAACCAACTGGTAATTTAGATTCTAAAAATACTATTGAAATAATGAATATAATAAAAGCTATTTCTAAGGATAGACTTGTAATACTTGTTACTCATGAAACTGAACTCGCTGATTTCTATGCTTCAAGAATATTAAAAATAGAAGATGGAACTATTATAGATGATATAATGAATGAACATGATAATGAGCTTGATTATAGATTAGACAATAAAATATACCTTAAAGATTTGGATAAGCATAACGTACTCAGTGACGAAAATATTAATATAAATTATTATGGGGATAATGATAATAAAATTGATATAAGGATTGTTGTTAAAAATAGTAACATTTATATTGAAAGTAATAATAAAGTAGAAGTTATTGATAATAGTTCAAGTATAGAACTTGTAGATGATCATTATAAAAAAATATCTAAAAATATATATCAAGAATATAAATTTGATTTTGATAGTGTTATAGATAAAAATATCAAGAAAAGATATTCTTCAATATTTAATCCAATATCATTAATTAAAAATGGATTTAAAAAAGTAATTAATTATTCTACAGTTAAAAAATTATTATTAGTTGGATTTTTATTATCAGGTGCTTTTATAACTTATTCAGTTGCATCTTTATATGGAATTAATAATATTCAAGATAGGAATTTTGTTACTATGAATAAAAATTATTTGGTTGTTGATTCTATTAAGTTAAGTGTTGATAATTTCTTAAAATATGAAAAAGGTGATAATGTTAATTATATATTACCAGGTAATAGTAATATTTCATTTAATGTTAAATACGAAGATTATTATCAATCTATGAGTTATAGTGATTATATAACAGGTTCTATGTCAAGTATAAATATGATTAGTAAAGATGATATAGTGTTAGGTAGAATGCCAAGTAATTCTAAAGAAATAGTGATAGATAAACTAGTTTTCGATAATTATAGTGATAATATATATCCATCTATGTTAGGTATAAATACACCTGATAAGTTGTTTGGTAGAAAACTTTCTGTTGGAAAAATAAATGGTTATGAAATAGTTGGTATTGTTGATTTAGATAGTCCATCTATATATGTAAATGATAGTGAATTTGTAAATCTTATATATAATAGTTCATCCATTAATAATACTTCTATGGATAATGATATGTATTACTATGATGATGTTATTGAACCAGATGATTCGATTTCTTTATATGATATAGAACTTTTTAAAGATAAAATAACTATTAACGATAAAGTTAGTCTTAAAGATTATGAAGTAATAGTAAATAAAAAATATAAAGATTTATATGAATTAAATAAAACAATAGATACTAAAGTAAATGATAAGAAACTTAAGGTAGTTGGATATTATAAAAGTGATGATATAGATTATATGCTTACAAATAATAATACTATTAAGTATGATATTATTTCTAAAGGAAAAGATTTATATTTAAGTGTTAAAGATAAGGATAAAGCATTAAAAGAATATAGTAGTATGGGTTTGAATATTAAAGATTCATATAGTTATTCAAAAGATAAGTACATGAAAACTAGAATGGAATCTATGTCTACAATTCTTATATCCAGTGTAATTATTTTAATAATATCATTAGTCGAAATATATTTAATGATGAGATCATCTTTCTTATCTAGAATTAAAGAAGTTGGAATTTATAGAGCAATTGGTATGAAGAGAATTGATATATATAAAATGTTTACTGGTGAGATTATAGCAATAAGTACGATTGGAAGTATGATTGGTGTATTTTTTTCATCATATATAATATATCAGTTAACAACGGTGAGTTATTATGCTAATAAATTTTTGATAAATGGATATACAATTTTGACAGTAGTAATAATTGTGTATGTATTTAATCTATTAGTTGGTTTATTACCATGCGCTTTAACTATTAGGAAAACTCCTGCTGAAATTATGAGTAGAAATGATATATAGTGCTAGACAAAATATTAATTTTGTGTTAAAATCAGTTGTAATTGATGAAGAAGGAAAGAGATAGATATCTAATTTGTAGAGAGTTAGTGGTTGGTGAAAACTAATATGAAGATACTTGAAAATGGTTCTGGAGTCAAAACGTTATTCGCGTTAAGAATATTGAGATGCATGATAAGTCATGAATTAAGGTGGTACCGCGGCATTAGTCGTCCTTAGTTTATGACTTTTTTATTTTAGGAGGGAAAAATGGAAAAGGAAAAATTTTATATAACAACACCAATATATTATCCAAGTGCTGATTTTCATATTGGACATTGTTATACAACTATTGTTGCTGATGCAATTGCTCGTTATAAAAGATTAAAAGGTTATGATGTATTTTTTCAAACTGGTACTGATGAGCATGGACAAAAGATAGAAAAGAAGGCTGAAGCTGCAGGTGTTACACCAATTGAATATATTAATCCAATTGTTGATAACGCTAAAGATTTATGGAGTAAACTTGGTATTTCATATGATTATTTTATAAGAACTACTGATGAAGAACATGTTAAGGCTGTACAAGCTATATTTAAAGAAATGTATGATAAGGGAGACATTTATAAAGGAGAATATAAAGGACTTTATTGTACACCATGTGAATCATTCTGGACTGAAAGTCAATTAGATGAAAATGGTATGTGCCCTGATTGTCATAGAGAGGTTCATGAAGTTAGTGAAGAAGCTTATTTCTTTAAATTATCTAAATATCAAGATGATTTAGTTAAATATTATGATGAACATCCTGACTTTATATTACCATTAACTAGAAAGAATGAAATGCTTAATAACTTTATTAAACCAGGTCTTGCTGATTTATGTGTATCTAGAACATCATTTACTTGGGGTATACCAGTTACATTTGATGAAAAACATGTTGTATATGTATGGGTAGATGCTCTTTCTAACTATATTACTTCACTTGGATATCCTGATAGAAATAGTGAGAAATTTAAGAAATATTGGCCAGCTGATTTACATTTAGTAGGCAAAGAAATAGTAAGATTTCATACTATTATATGGCCTTGTATGTGTATGAGTTTAGGTAT
>CAKOJC010000028.1 GCA_934088535.1 uncultured Bacilli bacterium
TCTTTAGCAGTTAGAAATCTCTTTTCATCATACATACCTTTTAGCCTCTCTTCCACAATAATTTTACCTCAAAAAAAGAACTTTTGCAATATAAAAGAGCAAACACTATAGTTTGCTCACAAAATCCAAAATACAGCCATTAACTAACAAATCCATTTCTTTAAAACATTCATTAATATTTTTCATAAGTCCATATTACATCCTTTAAAGAAATAATTCATTAAATTCGACAAAACTAGTTATTTTTTTTAACTAAATCTTCAAAATACTTAATTTGACTTTCAAAATTATTAGCATTTATACTATCTATAAATATAGAATATACAACATTTTGATCAGATTTATTAATTATTTTTTCTATTTCACTTGCGTTGAATTCTATAAAATCAACTTTTGTATTATATTCATATTTAATAGACATTTTCTTATCTTCATCTATTTTATATGATGTCTTATAAATATCATTATATTCATTTAAATAGTCACTTATATTAATTTCACAAGTATTGTTATCTTTAAAAGTACAATGACTCGTTATTTTTTTTAATAACTCAAAATCATAAATATAACTAGGTATTTCACTTACGACTTCACCTTTTTTAGCACGTTTAAATTCTTCACTACTAGGTATAAAAATATTACCTTTATAGTCGATATATCCTTCTACATTAAGAGCATTTCCATAATATATTGTTAAATCTTCATCTCCATTTATTTCTAACTTCTTTTCTTCATCATTAATAACTTTATAAACTGTTATTTCATAATTATCTTTTAATAAATCTAACTTACTAATTAAATCTTCTTTTTTTACAGTTATTTCATCAATTTTAACATCATTCTTAGGAGAATTATTTTTATTTTCACCATGACTACCAACAAATAACAAAGCAAAACAAGCGAATATAACGCATAAATACATTAATGCTTTCTTTTTATCATCTTCTTTATCATTTTTTTTAGGCTTTTTTTCTTCAAACAAATCTTTTAACATAATATTTCTCCAACTAATGTTTTATTTTTTCCATTTAAATAATCTTTAGCTGACATTTCTTTTTTACCACTTGGTTTAAGTCTCGTTATTATTATATTTTTATCTTTGCACATCACACTTATACCATCTTTAGAAGTTTCTATTATCTCGCCAGGTTTTCCTTTAGAACTATTTCCTATAACAGATTCGCATATTTTAATAACTTCTCCATTAAGAGTAGTATACGCTACTGGAAAAGGATACATTCCTCTTATTTGGTTAAATACTTCACGAGCAGTTTTATTAAAGTCTAATTTCTCTTCTTCACGTTTTATATTATATGCATATGTTACTTCTTCTGTATTTTGTTTGGTTCTTGTAATATTACCACTAAATATATTAGGAAGTGTTTCTAATAATAAGTCACGTCCCATAATACTAAGTTCATCATGTATTATTCCAACATTATCAGTATCCTTTATTTCTATACTTCTTTGAGTAATAATATCTCCATCATCCATACCAGGAGCCATATACATAATAGTTATACCAGTCTCCTTATAACCATCAATTATACATTTATGTAATGGACTTCCACCTCTAAGTTTAGGAAGTAATGATGCATGAACATTTATAGCTTTATACTTAGGAGTATCAAGCAACACACTAGGTATTATTTGTCCATAAGCACAAGTTATTATTATGTCAGGATTTTTCTCTAAAATATACTCGTATTCATTTCTTATTTTATTTGGTTGATACACTTCTATATTATGTTTTAATGCACATTCTTTAATTGGTGTTGCTTTAAGTTCATGATGTCTTCCTGATTCTTTATCAGGTTGAGTTACAACTAAAACTACATTAGTATTTTCTATTAACATTTCTAAAACAGGTACACTAAACTCAGGAGTTCCCATAAATACTACTTTTTTATCTTTCATCTCTTCACCTTCACATAAATTATATTAAATATTTATATTTATATCAATAGACACATTCTTTATATTAATATTATTTACTTCTCTCATTACCGGTAATAAATTATCTATCTTTTTATATTTTATCATTATATTAAATCTATATTTATTATTAAGTCTTACTATACTTGACACAGAAGGACCTAGTACTATAAATTCATTTTCATTAAGCTTACTATCTATAAATTTTTTAACTTTATTCGCAGCATCCCCTGCTTCATTAAATGTTGTACTTGTTATTAAAATATTGCAAATGTAATAATAAGGTGGATACATTAATTTCTTACGAATATTCATTTCATAATTAAAGAATGCATCAAAATCATTTTTAACTACACTTTTATATACATAATTAGTTGGATTATATGTTTGTATTATAACTTTACCAGGCAAATTGAATCTTCCTACTCTTCCAGCAGTTTGACTTAATAATTCATATGTTCTTTCACTACTTCTAAAGTCAGGTATAGATAAACTTGCATCACTATTTATAGTTCCAACTAAACTAACATTTTCAAAGTTAAGTCCTTTAGATATCATTTGAGTTCCAACAAGTATACTATATTTACCACTTGAAAACTCTTTAATTAGTTTTTGATGAGCATTTTTGGTACTAGTAGTATCCGCATCCATTCTAATTACCTCTACATTATATTTTTTTGCTATCATGCTTTCTAACTTTTCAGTACCAAGTCCTAGATCTTTAATAGCTTCCTCATGACAACTAGGACACACATCGCTCTTACCACATCTATATCCACAATAATGACAACTATAACTATTACTACTCTTATGATAAATTAATGATATATCACAGTTAGGACACTTATATACAAAACCACAATTAGTACAACTCAAAAATGTAGAATATCCTCGTCTATTTAATAAAAGTATTACTTGTTCTTTTCTTTCAAGTGCACCCTTTATTTCTTTATCAAGTTTATCACTAATGATGTAATTATGTTTCTTAGCTTCCTTATCCATATCAACTATTTCAAATGATGGAAGTCTACCACTTATTCTAGAAGAAAGACTTATTAAATGAAAAACTCCTTTTTTACCTCTAGCATATTGTTCTAAAGAAGGTGTTGCACTTCCCATAATTACTTTAGCATTATTATATTCTCCTCTTTTAAAAGCTATATCTATTGCATTATATTTAGGAGTATTATCTTGCTTATATGTTTGACTTTGACATTCATCTATAATTATTAACCCTATATTTTTAAGTGGTGCAAATACAGCACTTCTAGCACCAACTACTAAAGATACTTCACCATTCATAATTCTTCTGTACTCATCATACTTTTCCCCTTCACTTAAAGAACTATGAAACACAGCTACATTATCACCAAACACACCCTTAAAACGGGCCACTATTTGAGGAGTTAAAGATATTTCTGGTACTAATACTATACCAGTTTTATTTTTCTTCAAAATACGTCTTAAAAGCTCTATATATACTTCAGTCTTACCACTACCAGTAACACCATATAATAAAAACTTATCATCATTAGAATTTAATATTTCATCTACAGCCTTTAATTGTCCTTCTGTTAAATTAATAGTTTTCTTTTCTTCATCTACTTCCACTTCTCTATTAACTTCATATTTATTTTCTATAACTATTTCTTTTTCTATTAATTTTTTTATTGAACTACTAAATTCTTTTTTTTCTTTTTCTCCACTTTTTAAACACTCAATTATACTTATTTCTGCTTTATTTCTCTTATGTTCTAAAATATATTTTTCTATATCAACATCTTTATTTAATGATACTTTAGTTACATATTTTCTATTTATATTAGTCTTTAATGATGCTTTTAAAGCTTTAGGTAACATTACCTGATAACAAGATATTAAATTACATAACAAAAAATCACTCATATATTTTCCCAATTTGAGTAATTCTTCATTTAAATAAAAATCACTTTCTTGTATTCTAATAATACTTCTATATTCTAAGTTTTCATCTTTATTATTGTGAATCTTAAGTACAAAACCTTCTACTTCTACTTTACCAAAAGGTACTATTACTTTATGTCCAACTTTTATAGTATCTTTTATATCTTCTGGTATTATATAATCAAATACTTTATTTAATGATTTTACTGAATATTCTATTATTACACTAGCAAGCATTAAATTCCCCTTAAGAATGGATTATACTTAAGTTCATGTTCAACAGTAGTTTCTTCATCATGACCAGGATACACTTTAACATTAGTGGACATATATTTAAACACTTTAAGACTATTAATCATAGCTTGTTCATTATCTTCTTCAAAATTACCAATTGTTTCTTTAAACAAGAAATCTCCAGTAAATAATATATCATTTTTATCGAAATAAAATGAAACACTATCCATAGTATGACCATATGTCTCAATCACTTTAAATTCAAAAGTATCTATTTTAACGTCTCCTTTAGTTTTATAATCAACTATTCTAGCAGTAGGATATATTTCCTTAAATATTTCTAAACATCCAATATGATCAAAATGATAATGTGTTATCAATATTCCTTTAACATGTAATCCTCTACTATTTATTTCAGTTAATATTTTCTTTTGATCATCTCCTGGATCTACCACTAAACAATCTATTCCATTATGAATAATATAACAATTTTCTTTTAAAAAACCAGTTACAACTCTAACAACTTCTAACATACTCCCACCTCTTCATCTTTAAACATACCTATTAATTCATCTAAATGATTTAATACTTTATATCCATGAGATTCAAGCTCTTTAGAAAATCTTACAGCTATGCCACCATTTTCTTCCCATTCTTTTAAATTACCTGAATAATCATCTACAAGTATTGCTCCTTCACTATGAACAACTTTAGTTTTAGATATCTCTTTAGGAACCATAATAATAGTTATATCATTAAAATGTTTTCTTAAATAATCCACTTTTACACAACCTTCAGTTAAAGAATTTACATGAGTTAAAAATGATATTTCAAACATCTTACTATCAATTAATTTATTAATACAATTGATAGAATCATTAAGAACGTTTTCATCATTAATTATTTTAGAAAAATCATAACTTGCAAAAAATACTCTTATCTCACTCTCATTTGTTACATCAGCTCCACTCTTTTGTAAAGCCTCATATAATGGCGGTATCGTATCCATAACTACCCCATCGAAATCTATATATAATCTCTTCATAATATTACCTCTATAAACAATATAATATTTTGATCCAAAAATGTCAATAAATTTAATACGAAAATTTGTTTGTTATTTGAATATTAAAAAAGATTTATTCATTTGCTAATAAATCTTTTACTTCATTATTCTTATTTAATCCAATAAGTTTAACATCACATGTATCACTATATAAAGAAATCTTAGTATATTCTTCATCAAGTGGAAGTTCTAAAAACGATTCACCACTAAAAAGTCCATCCATTTCTTCAGTTTTATAAACTTTCCCATCTTCTGTAAGAGCAACATATATTAAATCACAATCACTATTAGTAGAATCAATACTTATTACTTTAGATGAAATACTATCATAAGTCTTAATTACTTTACCATTCAAGTCTTCAAACACAAGTATTCCTTCATCATTAATTTTTAAAGTACCAGCTTCATTTTCACTAGTATCAAAATTAAACATACTGTCTACTTTAATAGATTTTTTAATAGAAAATTTATATTCAATATCTCCTATTTTAAAACATTCATAACCATTATTACAACTAAGATTAATATCTTCAAGTTTATCTTCTACATTTTTATTTCCAGATTTATCACTGGTTTTATCAGTTATATCTTTATATTGTTGATTATAATAATATACTCCACCAACAACTAATAAACATAACAGTATAGTAATTAATATTTTCTTAATATTCATACACTTCACCTACCTATAAAAATTATATCATATTTAATCTTTAATATATACTCCATCCATTGAAAAACTTTTAGTATTTGTTATCTTAACATTTACTATATTTCCAATTAATTCTTTAGGTCCCTCTATATTAACAAGTTTCATATTTTCAGTATATCCACATACTTTAGTTTTATCTTTATCACTAAGTCCTGTTACTAAACACTTAACAATAGTTCCATTCATTCTAGCATTAGCTTCATTACTATATTTATTTATTACTTCATTAAGTCTATGTAACCTATCCATCTTAACATCTTCTGGTACTACATTTTTCATTAAAGCAGCAGGAGTATTTTCACGAGGACTAAATGCAAACGTAAATGCTCCGTCAAATTTACATTCATTTACCAGTTTTAATGTATCTTCAAAATCTTCTTCAGTTTCGCCTGGAAAACCTACTATTATATCTGTTGTAATACTAGAATTTTTAACTTTAGTACGTATACTATTATAAAGTTTTAAGTATTCACTACTAGTATATTTTCTATTCATAAGTTTAAGTATTTTATCGCTACCAGATTGAAGTGGCAAATGTATATAAGGCATTATATTATCACGACTAGCTATTATATCAACCATCTCATCAGTAAAATCCCATGGATGACTAGTAACAAATCTTATCCTTTCTATTCCAGTATCGCTTACATCACTAAGTAAATTCGCAAGGTTATAGTCATCATATAAATCTTTACCATAAGCATTAACATTTTGACCTAGAAGCGTTACTTCTTTATAACCATTTTTAACTAATTCTTTTACTTCATCAACTATAGCTTCATGCTTTCTACTTCTTTGAGTACCACGAGTATAAGGAACTATACAATATGTACAAAATTTATCACAACCATATATTATGTCAACCCATGCACTATATTTACTTTCTCTTAACACTGGTACATTTTCAACAACATCTCCTTCGTAACTAAGTACTTCTATTTGTTGCTTTTTAGTATCAATTTTATTTTTAACAAGAGAAATTAAATTATCTAAATTATGAGTACCACATACAAAATCAACATATTTATATTTATTTAATATATCTTTAACTACTACTTCTTCTTGAGCCATACAACCACATAATCCAATTAATAGATCAGGTTTGCTTTGCTTTAAATGCTTTAAAACACCTAAAAAACCAAACACTTTATCATGAGCATTTTCACGTATCGCACAAGTATTAAGAATAACAACATCAGCATCTTCTAGAGAATCTGAAAGCTTAAATCCAACGCTCTTCATCATTCCTCTTATTTTTTCAGAATCATGTTCATTCATTTGACATCCATAAGTTCTAACAAAGAATGTTTTTCCTTCACCAAATTTATCATAATTTCTATCATAATCTACATACTTTATTTCATTTTGATTTCTCTTTTTTGCATCTAACATATTAGGTGTTTTCATAATAATCAACTCCGACACATATTATATCAAACATTAAATAAAAAAGAAACAATATCACATATATTGTTTCATACTATTTATAAACTTTAAAGTTGCATCAAGATCCATTTCTCCACTATTTTCACCTAACACTTTTCCATTACGTGTTACAAATGTATGTGGAACACCACCACTATATTCATTTAAAGTATATGTTTTTGTATATATATCATAATCTTCTTTAGCTATCTTATCAGTTTCTATAAAATATAACTTAGTTTTTGTTTTGTTAGCCGCTTCAGTTATCATAGGTTTAAAATTTTGACAATGAGGACACCAACTAGCAGCTATAACATTGATTACATATGTGTCTGAACTAGTTAGTTTTAACCACTCATCTTTATTAAATTCAGTTATAACATAATTTTCACCAGTGTCATTATTTTTAGAGTTATTATCACTATCATATTTTGGGTCACTTTTAGGATCTGGATATGTTTTATTGTCTTCAGAATTATTGTTATTATTTTCTTCATTTTTATATAATTCATAAGTTCTTCCATCTTCACATACACAAGTATTTCCCTCAATTACATAACTACTACTACAATAATTACTACATGTAAGTTCATCATTATCATATCCAATATCAATACTATTTCCACCTGATAACTCTGTAATTATTATAAAAGCAATTGAAACCAACGTAATACAAATTAATCCAACAGCAAAATATAATACTTTTTTAAGTCTTGGTTCCTTAGGCAACATAACCAAACAAAATATAATACCAACAATAGGTGAAAAAACAGTTAACAAAATACCAACTACCAAATTAATATCATCTTTAGAATTATTAGGATTATTAGGATTAGTATTGTTATTAAAATTATTATTAAAATTATTATTAGAATTATTTGCATTCATATTAGAATTTACCATATTTCCACAATATGGACAAAACTTAGTATTTTGAACTTCATTACCACATTTATTACACTTCATAAATCACACCTCTTAAACAATTACACCAAACAACCCTGATAATACAAATGATAGCAAAGCTACAATAATAACTGCAACTACAAGAATTGTAATTCCATACCACATCAATACCTTTTTAAGCCTTGGTTCATTAAAAGACTCAAGCAAACAAAATATAATACCAACTAATGGAAACATAATCATTAAAACTATTCCAATTATAAGAAGTTCATCAGACTGAGCTTTAGTACCACAATACGGACAAAACTTACAATTATTTATTTCCATACCACATTTTTGACATTTAACATTCATAACTTACTCACCTATCATAAAAATTATAACACAATTAAAAAGATTTAAAAACTAATTTAAATCTTTTAATTCAAATATTACATCACGAAGTTCAGTTGCTCTTTCAAAATCAAGTTTGCTAGCAGCTTCTCTCATCTCTATTTCAAGTTTATGAATCATATCATTTAACTCTTTCTTAGAATATTTTTTCTTTTCTATCTTTTGTTCTTCAACTTCATTAGTTATTGCTTCTTTAATATCTTTAACTATAGTTTTAGGAACAATTCCATGATCTTTATTATATTTTTCTTGTATCGCACGTCTTCTATTAGTTTCACTAATTGCTACTTTCATCGCATCACTAATAGTATCAGCATACATTATTACTTTACCATTTTGATTTCTAGCAGCTCTACCTATAGTTTGTATTAAGCTTCTATCACTTCTTAAGAATCCTTGCTTATCAGCATCCATTATACAAATTAATGATACTTCTGGTATATCAATACCTTCACGAAGAAGATTTATTCCAACCACAACATCTATCTTACCAAGTCTAAGATTACGTATTATATTAAGTCTCTCAAGAGTTTTAATTTCATTATGCAGATATGTTACTTTATATCCAAGTTCTTTCAAATATGATGTTAATTCTTCACTCATACGTATAGTAAGTGTAGTAATAAGTACTCTTTCATTCTTAGCTATTCTATCATTTATTTCTTCAATAATATTATCTATTTGATTCTTAGTTGGTCTTACATCAATTATAGGATCTAATAATCCAGTTGGTCTAATAATTTGTTCAACTGGTTTATCAACTAGTGAAAGTTCATAATCCCCAGGTGTTGCTGACACATATATTACTTGGTTAAGCTTAGACTTAAATTCATCAAACTTTAAAGGTCTATTATCCATCGCACTAGGAAGTCTAAATCCATAATCAACAAGAGTTTGTTTACGCATATGATCTCCATTATACATACCTCTTACTTGAGGAAGTGTAACATGACTTTCATCTATTACAAGCAAGAAATCATCAGGAAAGAAATCTATTAATGTTGTTGGCGTCTCACCTTCATCTCTAAGTGACATATGCCTACTATAGTTCTCTATACCATGACAAAAACCAGTCTCTTTAAGCATTTCTATATCATACATAGTTCTTTCTTTAAGTCTTTGTTCTTCAAGAAGTTTACCTTCTTCATGTAACTCTTTTAGTCTACCTTCAAGTTCCTTCTCTATTCTTCTAGTTGCTTCTTGTATCTTTTCATCACTAGTTACAAATAATGAAGCCGGAAATATACTTATAGTTTTAACACTACTATTAACTCTACCAGTAAGTGGATCAAATAAACTTATTTTATCTATTTCATCTCCAAATAATTCTACTCTAATACCACTCTTCTTTTCACCAATAGGTATTAATTCTATAGTGTCCCCTTTAACTCTAAAAGTACCACGCTTTAAATCAAAGACACTTCTTTCATACTGCATTCCAACTAACTTTTCAAGTATAGCATCCCTGTCAATTATATCTCCTACAGAAAGATTAAGCATTTTATTTATATATTCTTCTTTTTCACCAATACTATATATACAAGAAACACTAGATACTATTATAGTATCACGTCTATCTATTATAGCAGCAGTCGCAGCATGTCTTAATTCATCTATTTCATCATTAATACTAGAATCTTTCTCTATATATAAGTCTTTACTTGGTACATATGCTTCTGGTTGATAATAATCGTAATAAGATACGAAGTACTCTACTTTATTATTTGGAAATAACTCCTTAAATTCAGCATATAACTGTCCAGCAAGTGTCTTATTATGAGCAAGTATTAATGTTGGCTTATTAGTTTGTGCAATAATATTTGCTATAGTAAAAGTCTTACCTGTTCCAGTCGCACCTAAAAGTACTTGATTCTTTTTACCACTATTAACACCATCAACAAGTTCTTTTATTGCTTCTGGTTGATCACCACTAGGTTTATATTTACTTACTAGTTCAAACATAATAACACCTCTCTAAAATATTATTTCTCTTTTTGCTTTTTATATTCTAACACTTACACCAAATCAAAACAAGCGAACAAAAGAAAAAAGTAAACAAATGTTTACCTTATTCATTACAAGAACTTAATTTAGTTATATTTTCATCATCAGACTTAAAAGCACAATTTCCAATCTTAATATTATTCTTATCACCACTAAATGTTACCTTACTCAAGTATTTATTATTATAAAACGCATAATTTCCAATTGACTTAACACTACTTGGAATAACTATATTTTCAATATCTGATCCATTAAATGCATAATCATCTATTTTTTCAACACTATTTGGTATTCTAATATAATCTATTTTAGTACATTCAATATACTCTTTTTCTACACATGCAAATGCATTTTTTCCAATAGATAACACTTTTTGATTATTAATGGTATCTGGAATTATAACTTTATCTGGACAAAACTTTTTGTTAGAGCTTCCTCTTTCATAATGATTATATTTTTCTATTTCACCAGTTTTATCATTAAATTCAAAACACTTAGGATTAGTAACATTTATTTCACTTATAGTTTTTTCTATTTTATCATAACCTCTATTAGTATTAAAAAAATAACCATAATAATGATGAATACCATACGTAGTATCTAGATTAAGGTTAATTAGATAATAATCTTTATTTTTTGTAAGTTTTACACCATCAGCAAAAATACCTTCATCAGCATATTTTTTATATTCATCATTTGACATATTAAAATCTATTGATTTATCTGTATATATATTCGGCTCAATTATTCTTTTTATACTTCCAGTAGTAACTTTATTATACGTATCCTCTGATAAAATTCCATATAATTCAGTTGGTTTATCAACTGTAATATATGCATATACAGAAAAAGAATATTTTTTATATTCATCAAAAGTTTTATTTATATATTCTTCGTAATTATCAAATTTATCACCTTTAATAAATATAAAAGCATGTGGATCATCAGAGTATAAATAATATTTACCAGGTTCTTTTATTTTAAACTTTATAACTACAGTATTTTCAATCTCACTATCAATTTTAATAAATACACCACTATATTTAATCTTAGAAAGAACTTCATTCTCATAATAATGTTTAAAGTCTTCAAGACTAAAATCTGAAAATCTTTTAGATCCTACTGTTTTATATGCCTCATATGCTTCTTCAGCTGTAGCTATCTCAAAAAAATCAGTATTTAATTTACCATTACTTGCTAAATTTTCAAATAATTGATTTGTATTTAATGCAGGTAATGTACTAAGATCATATAAAATACCAGAACCTTCATTTTTATTAGCATCTGCTATTATATACTTTTCATAATCTTTTCTACCATAAGCATTCACAAGTACATTTTTATTTTCATCATACTCTAATGAACAAGTACGAAATGTGGAATTAGCATCCTCATCATCTCAACCAAAATCAAAGCAATAATGAAAACTGTTTGCTTTATAATAATCTTTCTTTGCTTCAGCACTTGCTGCTATTTTTCTTACTTCTTTTATAAATTCATTATTTTCATCTATTTTAGCACCTTTAAAAACTTCTTCATTTTTATTACCACTATGTCCACCATTACCATCATTTTTATTAAGAAAAAATTTATAATAAGAAACAACACCCATTAAAATAACTAATAAAACAACTAAAACTGAACAAACAATCTTTTTCACTTCACACCTCTACTATTATATTTATAATAACATAATACTCAGAATGAAACAAAAGAAAACTCTATTTATTATAGAGTTTATTCATAGTATACTATTCTTCCTTCCATTTGTTGAAAGAATTTATTAAATTTATCTATTTCTAATTTTTCTTTTTTACCAGTATTTGGATCATTATAATATATATAGTCTTCATCTATACCTGTAACAAGTATAGCATGTTCATGTCTTGGCCATCTAACTATTTCACCAGTTTCATAATCATACCATTTATCTTGTTCTCTATATACGATTCCTTCTTCTAAGTCAGTAGTAAACCAAACTTCTATTGGATTTTTCTTTAATAATATCTTATATAAATCATCTATTGTAGCATTCTTTTTAGTACGTGCGCCCTCTTTAAATGTATTTGCTGTTTGTCTAATTGGTTCATTAAATACTCCATATGCATATTTACTTTTAGGATTACCAACAAACTCTTTTTCAGGATTAGCTCCTTTTACATCATCTCCACTACCATATGGAACCGGTCCTTTAGGTAATACATCAATTATTTCATCTACAGTTACATCTATACCATAATAACTAAGTAACATATATAACGATACACTTTCACATCCAGTCGGATAATCAGGGTATTGATAGAAAGGATCAACATCTAACAATATTTGTTTATATTTAATATTATTTTCATTATTATTATCTTTATTATTAACTTTATTTTCTATATCATTATCAACATTATTATCATTTTTACTAGAACAGTAACTATAAACATAATATACCAATGATAAGAATAATATAAATAAAATTAACTTAGGTATGAATCTTAATTTTCTTCTTTTTCTTCTCGCCACTACTTACTCCTTATATATTATATTCTATCACAAACAATTATTACTTTTATTTTTTTCGTATTTCTACTGTAAAGTACTCAATATAATTGATAGTCTTTCAAAGTGACATCTAAATGACATTAATAATAAAAAAGAAACTATTATTTTATAGTTTCTTATCTAAATACTTCTTACAGGTCCATCATAATTAAATATAGGCATATCTTTATCTTCAGGAACACTTCTTACAAACTCACCAAGTTCATAAGGAAGTTGTTCTTTTTTAGTTACAAACATACCAGTAGTACCATCATGAATAGGTGTTCCTTCTTTTACTTTAACTACTCCAGGTAGTACATTTATCATATCAATATTACATAATTTAGGTATAAAGTATTCAACAACCGCATCATCATTTTCATAAGTAATTTCTACGCTCAATGCATGACCTTTATCTCTAGCCATCATAAGTGATTTATTAACTGCTGGAAGTCCAATCAAATCTATATTACCAGCTCCAGTATCCATAGGAAAACTTTCAAATATCTCTTTTGTTTCATCATGTTTTTTACCATACAAAGTTATACCATAATACCCATTACTTTTAGAATCAACAACATTTAAAGACTGAAGTAATTCATCATTATTCATAGTATAAGAATGATATAAATGCAATAACTCATTAATAGAAACTATATTTCCAGGAAAACTTTCTATACTGTTAAATCTAGTGTATCCAACAAAATATCTTTTTACTTCTTTAACAAATTCTTCTCTCATACCAGAAACTCTAGCATTAAAGAATCTTCTTATTTCATTTGGTTCATATCTAACACTAGCACATTCGTTCATAATATCAGTTATAAATTCATCTACCCTTTTAATGGTTTCTTTATCTAAATCAAGACTTTTTCCCAATGCTTTAAAATCAAATTTAAAATCTTTAAGTCCATCGTATAGTTTATCCATATATTTAACTATAGAGTCATCACTATATAAATCAGCTTCTGTCGGCACTAAACTATGAAGTTCTTTTTTTACTCCTAAATTAATGCCAAAGAATCTTTCCATTTTATCAGTTTTCTCCTGCTTTATATCTTCAGGAGATTTTTTAAATATATCAAACATACTTCACCTACTATAAATATATAATACTATATTTTTAGTTATTTATAAACTTATTTTTAAATTCTTCATTATCAAAATAATCTATTCCAATATCTTTTTTAACTTTATTAAGTATTACATTTGTATGTTCTATTCCTTTTAATGTACCTTGTCTTAACATTTCAAATACTTCAGGTTTACGTTTTTCATATTCTTCACGTCTATTTCTAATAGGTTCCATCACTTCTTGCATAACATCATTTAAGAATCTCTTAACTTTCATATCTCCTAAACCACCACGTTCATAGTGTGCTTTTAATTCATCAAGATTCTTATATTCTGGTAAGTATTTTTTAAAGTGTTCATCTGTAGCAAATGCTTCTAAATATATAAACACTGTATTATTCTTTGTATCTCCTGGATCATCTACTCTAATATGATTTGGATCTGTATACATGCCCATTATTTTTCTTTTAATTTCTTCATTTGAATCTTTAAGGTATATACAGTTACCAAGAGATTTACTCATCTTAGCATTTCCATCAGTACCAGGAAGTCTAGAACAAGTTTCATTATCCGGAAGTATTGCTTCAGGTAATACTAAAGTATCTGTTTTATATATTCTATTAAATGAATTAACTATTTCACGAGTTTGTTCTATCATTGGAAGTTGATCATCTCCAACTGGTACATATTTAGCACCAAAAGCAGTTATATCAGCAGCTTGACTAATTGGATATGTAAAGAATCCTACTGGTAAATTATTTTCAAAATTTCTAAGTTTTATTTCATTCTTAATAGTTGGATTTCTTTGAAGTCTAGCAACTGTTACTAAATTTGAATAATACATTGGAAGTTCATATAAAGCAGGTATAGCACTCTGTAAAACAAATGTTGTCTTATCTGGTTCTAACCCTGCAGCTAAATAATCAAGCATAACCTCCATTACATTTTCTCTTATCTTTTCCAGATTATCTGCATTATCTGTAAGTGCTTGTAAATCTGCTATCATAACAAATTGATTATATTTTCCACTATTTTGTATTTCTACACGTTTTCTAAGTGACCC
>CAKOJC010000029.1 GCA_934088535.1 uncultured Bacilli bacterium
TCATAATATCTATAAATTTTATGATTATTTATCATTTGATATTACTTTTCTATCATCCCAGGCTTTAGATATCATTATTGGATCTAAATATTCTATATCAGAACCCATTGGTATTCCATATGATAATCTTGATACTTTAACATCATATTTTTCTAATACTTTTTGAATATATAAGGATGTAACTTCTCCTTCAATTGATGGATTTAAGGCTATAATTATCTCTTTTATATCTTTTGTTATTCTGTTATTTAGTAAACTATACAAGTTTAAATCTTCAGGATTTTTTCCTTCGATTGGTGAAATTACTCCATTTAATACGTGATATAGTCCATTATACTTTTTTGTCTTTTCTATAAAGAAAACATTTTTGGAATCTTCTACCACACAGATAGTGCTTCTATCTCTATTTTTATCTGAACAAATATCGCATTCATCAGTATCAGTTAAGCAACCACATATTTCACAATTTCTTATATTTTTTTTAAAATCAATAAGTGCGTTTGCAAGATTTTCTACTTCTTCAGGCTCTTTATCACACAATGAGTAAACATATCTTTCAGCTGTTTTCTCACCTACCCCTGGAAATAATGTTAAATTATTTACTAAATCAGTGAAAACTCTTGGAAGTACCATTATTAAAGTATTCCTCCAAGACCATTAGTGTATTTTCCTAATTTTTTATCTTTTTCTTTTTTAACTTGATTTATTACATCGTTCACAGCAACATAAATAATGTCTTCTAACATTTCTTTATCTTCTAAAATGCTATCATTTTTAATTTGTATTTTAGTAATTGCATATGTACCTAATACTTCCACTAAAATATTTTCATTTTCATAAGTGAAAACTGTTTTTTCTATTTCTTTTGAAGTTCTTTCTATATCTCCTTGTAATTTTCTAGCTTGAGCCATAATGCTTTGCATATTCATATTTTATCATTCCTTCCTAATCTTCATTATTTATAATACTATCACCAAATAAATTTTCAACAGTATTTTCTAATATTGTTGTTCTTTTTGCCTTTTCTGATTGTACTATTTCTTCAATATATTCATATTTTATTCCATTTTTTTTATTATTAATATAGTCTTTTTTAATTTTGTTCCATTCATCTATATTTACAGCTACTATAGAGTATTTTTTATCAAAAATTTGTTTTAAAAGTTTTTGTATTTCTGATATATTTTTTTCAAATAATACTACTTCAAAATTATTTTTAAAACTAAATAAAACATTTTTTTCTGATACCACTTCTGGTGTCGCTTTTAACATTAAATTTGTAACTGAGTTATACTCTTTATTTGATAAATATTCTTTAATACTTTCGTATTCTTTTACAAATTCATTCTTAAGTGATTTATCTGCACCATATAGTGAATTGTTAATTTTTATTTCTCTTTCTTTGTTTATCTTGTTTTCATTTATTGTATTAGTTTCTTGGTTTATTTTTGTAAGTTCATTATTTTGTTCTATCTTTTTTTCGTTAAAAATTAAAGATGCTTTTAATAAATATATTTCTACCAAAACTTTTTGATTTGTAGTCTTTTTTAAATCATTTGATAGTTTAAATAAAATATCAGATAATTCTATAAATTTTTCTAAATCTACTTTTGCAAAATTATTTAATTTTTGTTCGTAATCCTTAGAAAAATAATTATCAGAGTTATTATAAATAATTATATTTCTTATAATTGTTTGAAGTCTGTTTGTTATATTAATAAAATTTTTACCTTCAGTAAACAATTCATCAACAATTTCTAGTATATTTTTCACATTTTGATTTGTTATTTCTTTTAGTAATTCAAATATTTTATTTTCGCTTACATCCCCTATTAAATTATATACGTCGTCAACATTAATATCTGTCTTATCCAGTGATATCAATTGATCTAACATATTAATTGCATCTCTCATGCCACCATCACTTAATTGTGCTATTAATTCCACAACTTCAGATTTAATTGATTTATTTTCTTTTTCTAAAATATAATTTAATCTATTTTCAAGCTGTTTATTTGTAAGTTTTTTAAAGTCAAATTTTTGACATCTAGATATTACAGTTGCAGGTATTTTATTAAATTCTGTTGTCGCAAGAATAAATATTACGTTAGATGGTGGTTCTTCAAGTGTTTTTAATAAAGCATTAAATGCACTAGTTGATAGCATATGAACTTCATCTATTATATATACTTTATATTTTAGATGGTTTGGAGCAAGTTTTACATTATTTCTTATTTCTCTTATTTCATCTACACCATTATTACTTGCTGCATCTATTTCTACTATATCAATTTCATCATCAAAGTCTGATAAGCATACATCACATTTTCCACATAAATCTCCAGTTTCATTTTCAAGGCAATTAACAGCTTTAGAAAAGATTTTTGCAATACTTGTCTTTCCAGTACCTCTTGGTCCACTAAAAATGTATGCGTGGCCTATTTTGCCTATTAAAATTGAATTTTTAAGTATTTTGATTACAACTTCTTGTCCAACTACATCTGAAAATGTTTTTGGCCTATATTTTCTATACAATGATATGTAAGGCATAATAAACCTCCTTTGATTATTATATCAAAATATTCTTTCTTTAGCTATCTTTTCTTTTTAAAGAATTCACTAATTTTGTTACTAAAGTATTCATTATATTTTTGATTTTTTATTTTTGTTATTATCATTTTATTATTAACATTTTTTGTTCTATCAACAAGATAAAATACTTTTTTAATACGTGCTTCAGCTATTATTTCAAGGCACATGTTACATGGTTTAAGAGTAACATATAATTCACAATCTTTTAAATTCCATGAACCTATTTTTTTACACGCTTTTTTGACAGCCAATATTTCTGCATGAGCCATAGGATCTTTTTTAGATATTTTTTGATTGTATGCTTTTGCAATAATTTTTTTATTATTAGTTATTACGCAAGCTATAGGCACTTCATCTTTTTTAATAGCAATGTTAGTTAGTTTTGTTAATTCATTAATTATTTGTTCATTCATAATTCCTCATAAAAAAAGTGCACACAGAATAATCACTTAAGGCTGCTATCTTCCGATTCTGACCTGGTTCGCATTTTTTCTGTTGCACGTCTTGATTATATATCATTTATTCTATTAAATCAAGTTTTTTTATGTTCCACGTGGAACATTGTTAATAACTCTATCATTTTAATTTTGTTATAATAATGCGTTCAATCATTATATATATTATATTTGCTTTATATATAATTAAGATTTTTTTAACGTACTATTTTAAATAATAAAATGTTAATATTTTTTGATAAATAATATAATACTAATGTTATTTTATTCATAAAAAAATTTATTTTAATTATAAGTTATTATTAAATTATATATGCTCTATTATTACTAAAAATTTTCGATCAATATATTGTTAATTTATAATATATGCATTTAATTATTTATAATTAAAACATTATTTATTATGATTTTGTACAATGTTCCACGTGGAACATTGTTTATAGTTTTATTTTATATATATCTTTAAAAAAATTTATATTATTTTTATAATTATATATTTTGATTTTTTTATAATTTAAATAATTAATTATATATATTTTAAAGAAGAAAATCATTTATTTTATTAACAATGTCCACGTGAAACATTGTTAATAACTTATAATTAATTTATTGTTAAATGATATATGTTCTATTATTACTAAAAATTTTTGATCTACATATTGTTAATTTATCATATGTGTATTTATTTATAATCAAAATATTTTTTATTATGATTTTGTACAATGTTCCACGTGGAACATTGTTAATAACTTATATTTATTTTATTATTATTATATTAATATTTTTGTGTAACTAAAAATTTGTGAACAATTTTCAATGAATTTTTTTATATGTTTTAGTTATATTTAAAGTTTTATTATATTTAAACCTAAAATAACAGCTTGTTATGATTTATTTTTGATAATTAAAAGTTAATAATTTTATTATTCTATTAAAATAAAATCGATATTATTATATTTTAATTATAAATAATATCGATTTTTGTTGTTAATGTTCCACGTGGAACATTGTTGATAACTTCGCTTTTTTATTTCCCGGGAAATAATTTATATTTATGTTCCACGTGGAACTAAAAAAGAAGAGTAATTAATTACTCTTCTTCTATAGGATTATCTTCCTTTTCTATTATTGATACTGATGCAACTTTATTTTTTTCTTTTAAATTTATTAATCTTACTCCTTTTGTTACTCTTCCCATTTGAGAAATACTATTTATATCCATTCTAATGATAATTCCATCAGATGTAATTATCATTAAATCTTTATCATTATCTGTTGATTTAAATCCAATTACCTTTCCATTCTTTTCAGTAATATTTATTGTCTTAACGCCTTTGCTACCTCTCTTTGTTTCTCTGTATTCTTCTATAGCTGTTTTTTTGCCATATCCATTTTTGGTAACAACTAATAATAGCTTTCCAGGTTCAGATATTTCCATTCCAACGCACTTATCATCTGACAAATTAATTCCTCTAACCCCTGATGCTGTTCTACCCATAATTCTTATTTCTTCTTCACTAAATCTTGCCATACGTCCATTTGATGAACACATTAACACTTGATCATTTCCTGTTGTTTTCTTTACTGAAATTAATTCATCATCTTCTTTTAATGTTATTGCTATTTTACCACTTTGTCTTATATTATCAAATTCTGATATTAATGTACGTTTTACTAATCCTTCTTTTGTACTAAATAGCAAACATTTGTACGTTTCATTTTCATTTATTCTGATTATTGTGTTGATTTTTTCATCTTTTTCTAAAGATAATAAGTTAACAATTGGTAAACCTTTTGCTGTTCTTGAGTATTCAGGTATTTTATATCCTTTTAATCTATATACTTTTCCTTTATTTGAGAAGAATAATATATAGTCATGTGTATTCATTGATAGTAATTGTTCTACATAGTCTTCTTCTGTTGTTGTCATTCCCTTTACTCCAACACCGCCTCTATTTTGTACTTTATAGGTATCTTTTGGTGTTCTTTTAATATAATTTTTATTAGTTATTGTAACAATTATTTCTTCTTGAGGTATTAGTGATTCATCTTCAATATACTCTATCGCGCTATTATCTATCTTTGTTCTTCTTTCATCGCCATATTTTGCTTTAATTTCAAGTAATTCTTGTTTAATAATTGATAATACTTTTTCTTCACTAGCTAAAATAGACTTATATTCTTCTATTAATTTTAAGATATTTGCTAATTCTTCTTCAATTTTTTCTCTTTCTAGTCCAGTTAATCTTCTTAATTTTAATTCTAGAATTGCGTCTGCTTGAATTTCACTAAATCTATATTTTTCTATTAATCTTGCTTTTGCTATTGAATCACTTTGACTCTCTTTTATTATTTTAATGATGTCATCTATGTGGTCTAATGCTATTTTATATCCTTCTAGTATATGTGCTCTAGCTTCTGCTTTAGCTAAGTCAAATTTAGTTCTTCTAATTATAATTTCTTTTTGATAATCAACATATTTAGAAATAATATCTTTAATTCCTAGCGTTCTTGGTTGTCCTTGATCTAGCATTAAGAATATAATTCCAAATGTTGATTGTAATTGTGTATGCTTATATAAGTTGTTTAATACTACATTTGCATTTGCTTCTTTTTTAAGTGTTACAACGATTTTTATACCATTTTCGATATTTGTTTCTTCGTGATAATCTGCTATTCCTTCTAATACTTTATCTCTAACTAGTTCTGCTATTCTATTTTTTAAGTCTAATGTATTAACATTATAAGGTATTTCTGTTATCACTATTCTATTTCTATTGTTTGTTTCTTCTATTTCAGCTTTACATCTAATAGTAATTGTTCCACGTCCAGTTTCATAAGCTTTTTTAATACCACTACTTCCTAAAATTATACCTCCAGTTGGGAAATCTGGACCTTTAATATAATTCATCATTTCCATAGTATCTATTTCAGGATTATCTATGTAAGCAACACAACCATCTATAACTTCTCCTAAATTATGTGGTGGAATATTTGTTGCCATACCTACTGCAATTCCCATAGTTCCATTTACTAGAATATTTGGAAATCTACTTGGTAATACTACTGGTTCTTTTTCAGTTTCATCAAAGTTTGGTGTGAAATCAACTGTGTCTTTGTTAATATCTCTTAATAATTCTAAACTTACCTTTGCAAGTCTTGCTTCTGTATAACGCATTGCAGCTGCGCCATCACCATCCATATTACCAAAGTTTCCATGTCCATCAACTAACATATATCTATAACTGAAATCCTGAGCCATTCTAACCATTGCTTCATATATTGATGAGTCTCCATGTGGGTGATACTTTCCCATTACATCTCCGACAATTCTTGCACATTTTCTGTGTTGTTTGTCTGGTGTATAACCTGATTCATACATTGAGTAAAGAATTCTTCTATGTACAGGCTTTAAACCATCTCTTAAGTCTGGAATTGCTCTTGAAACAATAACACTCATTGAATAATCTAAAAATGAATCTTTTACTTCTTTTATTATATTATTTTGTTCTATCTTATCCATCTTAACCTCCTATATATCTAAGTTGCTAACGTAAATAGCATTTTCTTCTATGAATTTTCTTCTTGGTTCTACGTCTTCACCCATTAGAGTTGTGAATATTTCATCTGCTCCCATTGCATCGTCAACAGTTATTTTTCTTAGGATTCTGAATTCTTTTGACATTGTTGTATCTCTTAATTCATCAGCATCCATTTCACCTAAACCTTTCATACGAGTAATTGTGTATTTTGCATTTTCTGGAAGTGTTTTTAGATATTCATCTCTTTCATCTTCATCTAAAACATATTTAATATTTTTTCCATATACAATCTTAAATAAAGGTGGTTGAGCAGCATAAACGTGGCCATTTTCTACTACTGGTTTGAAGAATCTATAGAATAATGTTAATAGAAGAATTCTTATGTGTGAACCATCGACATCGGCATCGGTCATTATTATGATTTTGTCATACCTTAATTTTGATAAATCAAATTCTTCTCCAATTCCTGTACCAAATGCTGTTACTATAGTTCTAATTTCTTCATTACTTAATGCTCTATCAAGTCTTGCTTTTTCAACATTCAATATTTTTCCTCTTAGTGGAAGAATAGCTTGTGTCATATAATCTCTACCTTTTTTAGCAGAACCACCGGCTGAATCTCCCTCGACTAGGAATATTTCTGATTCACTTGGGTCTTTACTTTTACAATCTGTTAGTTTTCCATAGAAATTTGTTATTTCTAGGTCACCTTTTCTTCTTGTTAATTCTCTTGCCTTCTTAGCAGCAACTCTAGCTCTTGATGCAAGTAATACTTTTTCCATTATTGCTTTAGCTTGATCAGGATTTTCTAGTAAGAATTTTTCAAATCCCGCTCCAAATACATTACTTGCTATTTTTCTTACTTCTACATTTCCAAGTTTTGTCTTTGTTTGCCCTTCAAATTGTGGATTTGGATGTTTACAAGATATTACCATTGTGATACCTTCTTTAACATCATCTTGTGTTAGTGAATCATCTTTTTCTTTTAAAAATCCATTATTTCTTGCATAATTGTTGATAACTCTTGATAATGCTAATCTTACTCCATCTTCATGAGTTCCACCTTCAACAGTGTTAATGTTGTTTGTAAATGAGTAAACATTACTTGTATATCCATCATTGTATTGCATTGCAACTTCAATACTTATATCATCTTCAGTACCTGAAACATCTACTATATCATCATGAATTACTTTTTTATTTGAATTTAGTAATTTTACGTATTCAACAAGTCCTCCATTATAGAGAAATTCATCTTTTTGACCACTTCTTAAATCACTAAGAATAATTCTAAGCCCCTTATTTAAGAAAGCTAGTTCTCTTGATCTTGTTTTTAATGTTTCATAATCGAATGTTGTTGTTTCTTCAAAAATTGATGGATCTGGTTTAAAAGTAACAGTTGTACCTGTTCTATTTTCATCACAATCTCCTATTATTTCTAGACTTTTAACTGGATGTCCACCATTTTCGAATCGTTGATGATATATTTTTCCATCCCTATAAACCTTAACTTCTAACCAACTCGATAATGCATTTACTACAGATGCACCTACACCATGTAGACCACCTGATACTTTATATCCTTTACCACCAAATTTACCTCCAGCATGTAGAACTGTAAATATTGTTTCAACTGTTGAAATTCCTGTCTTTGGATGTATTCCTGTTGGCATTCCTCTACCATCATCTTTAACTGTTACACTATTATCTTCATTTACTATAACCTCAATATCATCGCAATATCCTGCTAATGATTCATCTACTGAGTTATCAACAATTTCCCATACAAGATGATGTAGACCTCTTACTCCGGTAGTACCAATGTACATACCTGGTCTTTTTCTTACAGCTTCTAAGCCTTCTAATACTTGAATATCATTTACGCCATATTCTTCTTTCATTTACTCACTCCCTCATCTAAATCAAATATTTTTGCTTTTTCTACTATTCTTTTATTAATATTCTTTAAATCTGTTGTTGTGATGAATACTTGTATGTTTTTATCTAAAGATTTAAAGATATTATTTCTATTTTTTTCATCCAGTTCACTAAATAAATCATCAAGTAATAATATAGGTTTTATATCATATTTTTCTATAAATATTTTAACTTCTGATAGCTTCATTGCTAGAATTATTAATTTTTGTATTCCTTGTGAACTATATTCTTTAGCATCATTTCCATTTTGACAAAATTTGTAGTCGTCTCTATGTACTCCAAAGGAAGTCATTCCTATATTTATTTCTTTATTTCTATTTTTCTTTAGTTCTTTTAGTAATTTTTCTTTATCATTTGTTTTATAGTCTGATTCATACTCAATCTCTATTTTTTGACCTTTTATGTAGTTCTTAAATATGTCATTAATGTATGAATTAATTAGATCAATATAGTTTTTTCTATAATTATAGATTTTTAAACCTTCATCCACTATTTTTTCATCTAATATATCTAAATATCTGGAATCTAAATTATTATTTAACATTATTTTTTTTAAAAAATCATTTTTGTTCTTAATTAAGGTGTTATAATTATTTAAATAATAAATATATTCTTTGTGTAGTTGAGATATTTGTATATTTAGATAATTTCTTCTAGTGTTTGGTGATGATTTAATTAGTTTTAACTCATCTGGAGAAAGCATTATTATCCTATATTGAGAGATAAAATCACTAAGTTTTCTCTGAATCTTTGTATTTATTTTTGTCTTTTTGCCATTCTTATCAAGATACAACTCAAGATTCTTTTTAGGACCGTAATCAAAATAGAAAACTTTTATTTTAAAAAATTCTTCTCCTTCTTTAATAATCGACATTTCATTATTTGTTTTAAAAGATTTTGCTAAACTACCTAAATAGATAGATTCAATGATTGTTGTCTTGCCAATTCCATTTTTTCCAATTATGATGTTTAAATTTGAAAAATTATCAAAGTTTTTTTTCTTGTAATTTCTAAAATTTAGTAGTTCTATTCTTGTAATATTCATTTTTAAACCTCATTTACCCCTTTTTTTTGATTTTTCTATCATTTAGGTACACCTACACAACAATTAAATTATACCATAAATTAGTACATAAAAAAAGATAATTTTAATTTTAATTATCTTTTTTTGATATTCTTTCATCTAAAATAAATTTTAATCTAGTTGCTCTTAAAATTTGATTAGATAATGAGCCATAAGATACGTCAAATTCAAGAGTATCGCCATTTTTAAATAGTATTGCTGACTTTCCATTGTCGACTTTATAGTATTTTTCTATTTTTTCTAAATTTATCCATATACAATCTTCTCTTTCTGGAGATGTTGTAGGAAAAAATATCATTTTTCTACTTTCTTCTACTATTATTGGTGATTTATGAGTTATTCCTAGCATCTTACGTGTTCCATCTTTTCTTCCTTCAAATGAACTACCAAAGTATTCACAACTGTGTTCCAATATTTCTTGTACACTATTATCAACAATGTATTCACTATCATGTTCTATTACTTTTGATTGCGTTTCACCAATAGGTAATATTAGCTGTGTATCATAGTTTATCTCATAATTCATATTTTCTTCCCCCTTTCATAAATAATGGCCACTATACTAGCACACTTGCTTTGTCGAAATTTGTCGAATTATGTCGAAAAATGATAAAAAGTTTAAAAAAGTGCAAAAAAAAACGAAAATATTCGTTTTTTAGTATGTTTTCATAGGTAAAATTAATTCAATTAGTTCATCATTTTCAGCTTCTTTTAGAATTATTGGACTTATTTCACCATTTAATAATATATATATTTCTTCTTTATTAAATACCTTTAATGCTTCCATCATATATTTAACACTGAATGAAATTTTAATATCATTTTCTGTTTCGTTTGTAATTACTATTTTATCTTTTCCTTTTCCTTCTGTACTAGCTGCTCTAATAATAAGTTCAGATTCCGTTACTTCCATATCTACGATATTTTTATCTTTTGATTGAGTAAGAGATGATGCTGTATCAAGTAAGCTATAAAGATCTTTTAGATTAGCTTTAATTTTATGTTTAAATTCTTTAGGAATTGAATTATCAGTATTTGGATATGTTCCATTTAATAATGATGTTTGGAATATAATGTTATCAAATTTAAATAATGCTTTATTTGGGAATACGTGAATTTCTAACTCTGATTCTTTATCAATTGTTTTAACTAATTCATTTATATTTCTTGCTGGAATAACCATGTTAACATTTTCTGAATACATTTTATCTAACTTAATAGTAACTTTAGAAAGTCTATAAGAGTCAGTTGCTACACATTCAAAGATGTCTCCGATTAATTTAATGTTAACACCTGTTAATAAAGGTCTACTTTCTTGTAGTGAGCACGCAAATGATGTTTTATTGATTATTTCTTTAAATTTTTGACTATCTAATTTAATAGGATTTTTAACTTCTTCTAATTTGATGTTTGGGAAGTCTTCTTGGTTGAAGCAAGGAAAGTCATAAATTCCTCCACTTTCTGTTTTAAATGATACTTCATTGTTTTCAAAGTTTTCTACTAAGATGTTAGTATTTTGTAATTTACTAACAGTACTTAATAATGTTTTTCCATATATAATAGTACAACCAATTTCATCTATGCTCTTAATATCTCTTTTGTCAATAAATGTTTGAATTGTAATATCATTGTCTGTTGCTGTTAAATAAAGTCCATCTTTTGTTAATTCAAACTTAATACCATTAAGTACAGGAATTATATTTCTTGTAGATAGTGCTTTACTTACACAATTTAGTCCTTCCATTAATACATTTTTTTCTATTAACATTTTCATAATAATTTTTCCTCCTTTTTCTTATTATATATATATTTATTACTATTATAGAGTGTTAATAATGTTGATAACTCATTTATCATTAGGTTTTATCTACATATTATGTAAACTTACGATTGTTAAGATGTTTATAACTTGTGTATTTATTCACAAATCTTTTCTTTTAATATCTTAATTTCTTCTTGTAATTTTGTATTTGTTTTTAATTCATTTGAAATTTTTTCGTGTGAATATATAACTGTTGAATGATCTCTACCTCCAAATTCTAAACCTATTCTTTGTAAGCTTTCTTCTGTCATTATTCTACTTAAGTACATTGCTATAGCTCTAGCATCTGTAACGTTTTTCTTTTTCATTTTTCCTTTTAGCATTGAAGCTTCTAAGTTGAAGTATTTAGCGACTATATCAATTATTTTTGCTACTGAGTTAGTTCTATATACTGTTTTTGGTACAAATTCTTGTAGTGCTTCTTGAGCAATTTCTAATGTAACCTCAGGTATATTGAATGCTGCTTTATATGCCACTATTCTTATTACTGCGCCTTCTAAGTTTCTTATGTCACTTCCACAGTTATTTGCTATATAGTTAATAACATCTTCATTTATATCTAAGTCATAGTCATTAATCATTATTTTATTTTTAATTATATTCTTTTTAAGCTCTGGTTCTGGTGGATTAATCGATTCTGTTAATCCCCATCTAAATCTTGTTTTAAGTCTGTCCTCTAAGTATTTATAATCGTTTATTGATGTATCTGATGCGATTATTATTTGTTTTTCATTATCATATAATGTATTAAATGTGTTTGTAAATTCTATTTGTGATTTGGTTGCGTTTTCAAGAAATTGAATATCATCGATCATTAATACATCTACATTTCTATATTTTTCTCTAAATGCTTCTAAGTAGCTTACATTGTTATCATATTTACTTTTTGCATTTATTATTGCTCTATAGTCATTTGTAAATTGTTCTGCTGTTATATAAAGTACTCTTTTATCTGAATGATTTACTATGTAATTTCCAATGGCATGCATTAAATGTGTTTTTCCAAGTCCACTTTTTGCATATATAAAATAAGGATTATATAATTTTCCAGGATTCTGGGCTACTGCTAGTGCTGTTCCATATGCCAATTTATTTGAATCACCAACTACAAATGTATCAAAAGTATATTTTGGATTAAAGTTACTTATATATTTGTAATTTGTAAGATCATTAGCTGTTGATTCCTCTATTTCTTCTTCAATATCATTTTTATTTTTTATCTTTGGTTTTTCTGTCTTTTTTTCTATTTTTTTTACATCTTTTTCAAAAATATATTCTATTTCACAGGTGTCACTGGTTATATCATTTAATATATCTTCTATTATAGAACTATAATTTTTAGTTATGTTTTGGAGTAAAAGTTCATTTGTTGGTACTATAATTATTATTTTACTGTCCTCATAAGAATAGAGTTTCAGGTCTTTAAATATATAGTTATAGGACATCAATGATACTTTTGTCTTTATTTTTTCTAAAAATTTTTTCCAAATATCTTCAACATCCATAACTTTGTCTCCTTTCTAATTTCTAACGTTGCTTTCTAACTAAAATTATAATTCATCTTTTTTTAAAGTCAAACACAAAATTTATTTAACATTTATATTAACAACTTATTCACGATTTGTAAACAACTTTTTTCTTTTATTTTCGTATTTAAATTTAGTTATTCACAATATCAACAAAATTAAATCTTAATAATTTTAGCAATTGTGGATAACTTGTTAATAAGTTAACATAATAATGTTAATACAATGTTGATAAGTTAACATAATAAATATTAAAAATAAGTTTACATAATATTAAAAATAGTTTAAAATATATATGGAGATATGGGAAAATGAATAAGAAAGAATTGTTAGAAAATTATTTGAAAAAATTATATAAAATATATGTAGAAAAAAACTTTGATGAGTTTGTAAATACTATATTAAGTTATAACATTAGAATTGGAGACTATAAAAAAGATATTTCATCTATTACTAAAAAAATTTTTGATGAAATACTAGTTATGCTTCCTCAAAGCAAAGCAAAATTTTCTTATAAGGAATTTAATAATTTTTATAAGATAAATATGATATATAAAGTTTATAATGATCCAACACCTAAAGTTATAATAGATGTTCCAGTATTTATTGAGAATTATGAAAAAATAACTTTAAATTTAATAAGCTTTTTAATAGAAAATAAAATTAATTCTTATGTAAAGTTACAGAAAATATCTAAAAATTCATTGCTTGAAATTCGTATTGATAATGAAAATGAAGCTTTAAAAATAGTTGGTCATTTCAAAAATAATAAAGAAATAGTCGAAGAAATTAAATCTAGAGTTGTGCCTTTTTTACCAGAAGATAATTTATTAGGTTTTTCATATGAATATAAACCATATAATTTTAAAAATTTTTATTATGTATGTTTATATGATTATTTTTCAACTTTAAAAACAGTTGATGATCTTACTTTAGATGGTTTTGAAGTATTTATGGATAATAGATATAAAAATGAAAGACGTTTAAATAAAAAAAGAATGTTATTATCAATTTATAAAAGTATTTCTACTATAAATCATGAAGAAGACTTGTATTCTATGTTTAAATATAATTCAAATATGGATATTGGTAGTATGAATCCTAATGAATATGATTTAAAGTTAGATGAGAATAAAATGATATATTTTGTTAATAAATTGGATGAAAGAATAATTTCATATGGCAGTGAAGAATATTTAAATTTAGTTTATTCAAAATTTTATGATAATTTTATTAAAAGAGAAGAAAGTTCAACATATTATGCTTATTTTTATAATATTTTCAGTAAATTATTATCAGAAGATTACAAGGATGTTGATAAATTATTAGATTTTTCAAATATGCAAAAAGACTATATTTATACATTGATGATGTTAATATCAAGTTTGTTCTTTGCATATAAAAAGATGGGATTTACATTAAGCGATGTTTATTCTATATTAAAATATGTATTATTTAAAAAATATAAGTTAGAAATAGAAATAAAGTCTTTTGAAGAATTTGATAAACCAAAGAATATATATATATTTCCTTTAAATATTGAATATGGTAATAAAGTTGTTGATTTAAAAGATAAATCAAAAATTACAGTTAAAGAGTATTTTAGAAAAAACAAAGTATTAGATACTATTCCTTTAAATTCACTTGTATATATGAAAGATGGAAAAATATTAAAAGGTGAGGACTTTTTAAAAGATCTATATAAATATATAGGATTATATGATTCATTTGAAGAATTAAGAAATTCACTAATAACTTTAATAGAATTTAAATAAATAATTGACAATTTTAACTTGTTAGTATATAATCTAACTCAGTCGAGAGAA
>CAKOJC010000030.1 GCA_934088535.1 uncultured Bacilli bacterium
ATAACATACTTTTTATTTTATAAAAAAGGTATCACAATTATGATACCTTTACTTCACTTCTACATCTTCAAACTTAACTTTAACAGTAAATTCTTCATCAAATAAATCTATTAATACATCAAATTCTCCATATTCATTATCAACACTTTTAACAGTTCCATTAACACTTTTATATGGACCATCAATTATTAAAACACTTTCACCAACTTTAATATCAGTACTCACATTTCTTTTCTCTTTTATTTCTATTGGTCTTAATAAAACTTCAAATGTTTTTTCTAAAGTTTTCTTTTCACATTTTATAGCATTTTCATTCTTATAATAGTATTTTTCTATCATATACTTCACATAATCTGAAGTATACTCATTATTCAAAATCCCTTCAATATATTCTTGTACATTCTTATTATTTTTATGCTCACTAAGTAAAATCAATTGTTCAGTAAAATTATCTTTTGATAATATAAGTTCATTAACCTCTTTCATTTTTACCTCCTATAATTTAAAAACTTGATTATCATCTAAATCAACAACATTATTAAAAATATTTTCGCCCCTTATTCTATTCTCTGTATGAATAATAATTGTATTGCTTGGATTAACTATCTCATTTAATTTTTTCATCGAAAATATATCAACATGACCAGAAGTATGAACATTAACAGTCTTAATATTCATCTTCTCACATTCCTTAATAAATTCTTTTATCTTTTCTTCTTTATGAATGTATCCTTCCCACATAGAATAAATTAAACAAGCATTGGTAATTAATCCCTTTTTATACAATTTAGCAATATCATCAAACATTGATACCTTTACTTCCATAACATAATTTTTTCCAAAAGAAGAACTAGTTTCAAAATTCATATATTTATCTTTAAAAGATTTAATCTTTCTTAAATACTTATATGGAACCCATACAAATATATTTTTAAAATCTACATCAATATTCATATTAATAACTCTATTTAATGAATAAGTAAATAAATCCAATATAAATTTTTTATTATTTTTAAGTGTTGCTCTTACAAAGGATACTGTTCTATCAATATTAGTTGACGACTGCATAATAAATATTTGATCATATTTTTTTATGTAATTAGATACTTCATTTTCTAATTCTTTTTCACTCTTATAAACATTAATATTTCTTGATAATGTAGTTCCCTCTGTTATAAGCAAATCAACATTTCCAATAGAGTTTAAATTCTCTATTGTTTCAATTCCTTTCCTTCCATGAAATCTATAATCTCCTGTATGTAGTATTCTTTTACCTTCACTTTCTATTAAATACATACAAGAATTATAAGCAGAATGATCAACTCTATATGGTGTTATACTTGTGTCGCCTATTATAATTTTATTTGATTTATTTTTTAATTTAAAAGTATTAACTTTTCTATTTATTTTTTTCATTCCACAAAAATCACAAGTTATAGCATAAATCTTAAACGTATCTTCATCTATATATATTGGAATATCTTTATTTATTCTATCAATTAGCCCTATATGATCACTATGACTATGTGTTATAAAAACCGCATCATATTTAGATTTACCATAAGTTAATCCATCTATTTGAGTTAACTCTTTGGTCTCATCTAAATCACTTCCAAAATCAATTAAAACTTTTGATTCCTTACTTATAATTTCTGTTACACATCCACCTATTTGATTAGTTCCTTTAATTATACGTACTTCCAAAATTATCCTCCTAATTTTATTATATCACCAATTACTCCATAATTCTTTTTCTTTAATAATTAACCCTAATATTATTTGTAATTTATCTTCACCTAATAATTTATAGTTCTCTTTTAATTCTTCTATATTTCCAATACATATTAATTTTATATTTAAACCAGTATGTCCTTTTAAAAATTGTAATGCTCTATTCATTTTATCAATCATATATTTATAATCTTTTAATTTGTTATCACTATAAATTGTATATTCACAAGTATATTTTATTGTATCATTAGAAATATTAAAAATATTTGTTATGTAGTTAGCTCCATTATTTTTTAAATACAAATATTCTTCATCTATATAACTTAAGTTACCTTCTAATTCTTTCTTATGAATATAATAACTTACTAATTTATCATTTCCCTTATCATAAACATAATAACCATTATCTAATAAATATAAGCTATAATTTAGTCCTCTAAATACACGATAGTTTTTATTGCATTCTTTTAAATCATACTAATGAAAAACACAATTATATTTTTTTAGTTTATACATATCAGTTAATAATTGTACCAATATACTTAATAAATCATAACCAACTACAAAAGTTCTATTTATAAAATTCATTAATTCACTAATAGTTTCTTTTTTATATTTATACTTTAATATTGATACCATATCATTATTTATTTTTATACACTCTATACATTTATTTCTTTTAAAGTTCTTTAAATCTATAAATACATATTCTCTCAACACTACTTATCTCCTTCATAAGAATTTATTACCTTGTAATACTCTTCAGGATAATAAAACTTATAAAATGATAACCAATAAATAATAATAGCCCTAGTAATACATATACTCATTGGCCATAAATAACATATTTTTTCTAATATATTTATATAATTATATTCTATATCATGTTTAACTAAATAATCCTTATATCTATTCCAAGTTATTTTATCTCCACTTACATATCCTTTATAAATAAATTTTGTAATAAGAATAGCATCTTCTTTTTTTATATGATGTTTTAATAAATAATCATATATATGATTCCTAGTATAAGGAAATGTTTTGAGATCATATTTATTAAAATCATTATTATCTATATCTAAATCAGATTGTACTAAGGAATATACATTCGCGAGTTTATCAATTGAATCTATACTAAATATATTAAATAAATTCTTTTTAGAGTCTGTTCTATATAATAGTATATCACTCAAATCTAAATTTTTATATACATTAATATCATCTAAATCTATTTTATTTCTTTCTATCTTTGTTTCTCTTTCTAATAGTTCAAGTTTATAAGCATAACTATTTATTTCTAAAGAAATTCCATTTCTTTTTAACTCATTAATATTAAATTCATCAGATATTTTATAGTTTTCAAAAATCACTTTCAAATAATCATAAATAATCTGATAATAATCTGTTGAAACTCCACAATAAAATGTAATATCTTCTCTTAAATCGTTTAATAAATTATATTTAATTGGATTCACAAAAGTCATACCAAGTAAATAATCAATATATGAAGAACCACTTATTCTATCTATTATAATTCTATTGTCTTTTTTAGCTTTCTCTACAATTTTATAAGCTAGTAAATAATTATTCTCTAACTTTTTTTCATATATAATTTTTATCTCATAATTATACCTTTTTAAAACATATTCAGGAATTTTACCATCATATAATTTATTTAATTTATTCATAGTTATTTTTTTCAAATTACCAAGTCTTTTCATTTACTAGTACCCTCTACTATAATTCTTTTATTAACAATACTATATTTAATATTTCTTTCATACATTTCTAATAATATTTCTAACAATTTATATTCTTCAAGTTCACTTACACATAAATTATCTTTATTACTATTTTCTAATTCATAATATCTATTTTTAATATCCATTATTTCACAAGAATAAACTTTTTCATTTAACACATTATAATTAATATCTTTTAATATTTCAAAATAATATTCTATAGGATAATACAATTTATAATACATAAGAATATATGATACTTTAATTTTATTTAATATGAATGCTCTTGATAATAAAGTCTTTCCACTTTCCTTCAAAGAATTTATAACATTAAATATATCTACATCTTCTAAACCTCTATTTTTTAAATTAATATACAAATCATCTTCTAGTATATTATTATCTACTAAAACTTTAACTAAATCATCAATCCATATATTATGTATATTAACAAGTTTATTTTCTAATTTTCCATCATCAAAATATCTTATATTTAAAGTACCAGTATTTCTATTTAATATAGTAAATTTGCAACCAAACTCTTCTGTATTTCTAAATAAATTAAATACTTTCTCATCATTACACTCACTAACAACATAATTGGTTTTGTTAATTAAATTATTTATATTTTCTATATCATCATTTAATCTAAAACTTATATTAACAAAATTATTTTTTAAATCTTTATAATCGTAATATGTTTTTTTTATAAAAGTATTATCTTTTATATATGGTATAAAATTCATATTTCTAGGTATTAAATAAAATGAACTAAATATAGTCTTAGTAAATAATGGAATATCTTTAAGTACACTACATATATAATCTTTATCTTTAGAATCAAAAACATACTTTTTCATAATCTCATAATGCTTAATTATTCTTGGTATATTAGAATCGTTCAATTTAAAATAATAGTTACATCTTACCAATTCATCCTTATAATTATTCATAATAAACTTGAATAACTTATTATAATAAAATTTTTCTGATACTATAAATTCTATTTTAGGCATTTCACTAAAGAATAATTCATAAGGTAATCTATATGGCTCAGTCTTAATAATATTTAACACATATGCCACTAAAGAATTATTTATAAAACCATCTAATTGATAATATTGTTTTTCATCTCTTATATATTTACTAACACTTATCAAGAGCTTATAAACATTTGTATAATTTAATTCTTTTATTAACTTCAATTCTTCATCTAATCTTTTTAAATTTTTTAAGTTAGGATTTCTATATTTAATATTAAAACTATCTCTCACTAACATTTTAAATTCATTAAAATCATCTATATTAGTTATATAAAATTTATCATCATTAATTATTATTCTACCCAAATTGTCAAAGATCATATTAGAGTTTTTGATTACTATATCCTCATCATCAAACTCTTTTAATAAACTTTTAGTATCTTTGTATACTCTACACTCAGAATTATTATCTATCTTTTGATGAAAATATAATACCTTCTTTGCCAGTATTTCATCATTTGATAACGCATTAGGCATATTTGAATATACAAGTTTTTCTTTATAATTTTTAAGTTTAAAAACATGCTTTTTATCATTAATTTCTATATAATCAAAAATAGATAAATCTAATTCTAAATTTTTATCATTTGCTATAATGCCTACTAACAAATTATCTCTATATTTTAATATTTCTTTAATAGATATTTTTTTATTATACTCATTTATATATTTAGTCATTATTTCATATAAATTATTTAATCCCTTTTGATTTTTACAAACTATTACTATATTAGATTCTATATCTTCAATTATTGAAGTTACCTCTACACCATAACCTATTTTAATATTTTCAAAACTATTATCTACTTCACATAATTTCTTATAAATACTTTCTATTTTAGGAAAACCAATTATAGAATCTTTATCAACAAAAATAACACCTCTTTCATTATTCTCTTTTATATTCCATAATAATGCCTCAATATCTATAGTTGAATCTTTATCTAAACTATATTTGGTCTTAACGTGTAATTCTACTCTATTCATACTTTTTCATCACTTCCATTAAAAGAATAACATAGTTAATATTTGTCTTTTCTAAACGACAAAAAAATAGAGACTATTTTCTCTATTTATAGGCATATTCAAACTATTTAACTACCAAATAAAATACCATTCATTTAAGGTATAATCATATCCAATATTATGATAAATGTCATTAAGTTCATTCATATATCTTTGAACCATCTTTTCATTTATATTTAATTCATTACATATTTTATCAGTCTTAATATTTTTATAATCTTTAATATAACTATAAAATTTATTTAATTTATTAAGTTTATTATTACTTAGCAATTGTTTAGAAACATCTTTTTTATTATCTTTGTACTTATCCCACTCTTCACTAAATTGAAAAGAATAATCATTAAAAATCTCTCTATTTACTTTTTCAAATCTATTCCATTTATTATATTTCCATTTATAACTTTTATTATATATTAATACTCTTTCAAACTTATTAAATGACTTTCTATATCTCTTATCAAGTAAAACTAAATCATCATTATTACTATTATCTATTATTAACATATAACCTTGATATAAAATTGCTTCACTAATACTATTGCAAAAATGAACTTCTCCATTTTCTATAATAGGATAACTTATACTATTTCTTTCTTCTTCATTAAATCCAACTATAACAACATTCTTTTTAAATTTATTCATGCATTTCCTCTAAAAATTTATTTAATGGCATTCCTTTTTCTAATAGTATTTTAGTATTACAAGAACCAACTATAATAATATTTTTCCATTCTTTATAATTTTTATATTTACTTTCTCTTTTGAATTTAGATAATAATCTACTTCTTAAATCTTCTTCGGTTTCATTATCAAAACCACAAACTATAATAATATCAGGCGCCTCACTAAAATCTATATTATCAAGAATATTTCTTGTATTCTTAATATTTAGTAAATTATGTTCCATTTTAAATTCAAGATTAAACTTAACGTATTTTATAAAACGTTCTTTTTCTTTTAAATTAGAATTATATAATTTACTAAAATTTAAAGTATCTATTATATGATTACCTATATTTGATGAATTACCACTCACAGAAGCATTAATATTTTGTTTTAATTCAATAAATACCACTCTATATTTATCATTATATTTCTTTAATGCTACTAAATCAGCTTTCATAGTTTTTCCAGCATTATCTTTATCAGATTGAACATCAAAACTATGTTCATATTCAGTATCAAAAACTATATAATCATTTTTATCATTATCATATATATATGTAAATTCTTGTTTAAATGTTTCTTCTTTTCTTACTTCTTTATAACTTTCAAAAACTTTATATAACTCATCTAATACAGTTTTAAAATCATACTTTTTTATTTCATTATCATCTATTTTAGCACTTAATATATTATTCTTTTTATTATTTATTTTCCATTCATTATATTTAGAAATATCAAAATTATATTTACTTAAAAATTCTATTAATTCATCCACTGCTTCTTCACTATATAAAGACGCAGTATTAAGATTAAACCTAATAACATAATTATTAACATTCTTTTTTATATTTACACCTCTACCATAAGAATATAATGTTATCTTATTATCACGAATAGTTAAATTATATTTTTCTTTGTTACTTTCTAAATATTTAAATAAATTATCCAAATCTCCATTATTAATAGAGTCTATGAATTTTTTATCACTTATAAATCTTCCTTTTAACACAATTTCTTTGCTCATTTATTACTCCTTAAATAAATTATAGCATAAAAAATACTTAGATTATTATTCCAAGTATTCTTTACTAAATTATTTTAAGTTATTTTTTTCTTATATTACCAGTCACTATATCTTTAAGATTATTAATTAACACTTTAAAGTATGATGCTTTCTTCACTTCTTCATTAACAATTAAATCATATTTATATTCTTTAGAGTCATAATTAAGTATTAACTCTCCTACTTTAGTACCTTTCTTTAATGGTGCTTTTAATTTATCAAGTTTTACATTAGTACTATAATTAACATCTCTAGTATTTTTATCAACTATTAATTTAACATCATTATCTAAGTAATAATTATATTCTTTATTTTCACTACCACTTATATTTATTTTACCAGTATATTCACTTTTCTTAAGTATTACTTCACTTCCATACATACTGTATCCATACTCCATCATACCTATCGTATCACTACTTCTGTTATCTTTAGAACTACTTTTCATAACAACACTTATAAGTCTCATATTATTTTTATTCATAGTTGCTGTAAGACAATAACCTGCTTTATCAGTATAACCTGTTTTAAGTCCATCAATTCCTTTATAAAATTTAACTAGTTTATTTGTATTAACTAACCAATGATTTTCACCAGATACCGTTATATATTCATCATAAGTACTAGATATTTTTAAAGCAAGTTCATGTTTAACAAGTTCACGAGCCATTAATGACATATCATAAGCAGTAGTTAAGTGTCCTTCTTCATCTAGACCATGAGGATTCTTAAAAGTAGTATTTTCACATCCTAATTCTTTTGCTCTTTCATTCATCATATTAACAAAATTCTCAACTGTCCCACCTAACTTTTCAGCAAGAGCAACAGCAGCATCATTCGCAGAAGCAATACCAACACCCTTTATCAAATCCTCAACTTTAACATTACTTCCAGCTTCAACATATATTTGAGTTCCACCCATATCTTGTGCATTCTTTGAAATTAACACATCATCATTCAAACTAATCTTACCACTTTCAAGTGCTTCCATAGTTAAAAGCATAGTCATTATCTTGGTCATTGAAGCAGGAGCCATTTTCTTATCTTTATCTTTTTCAAATAATATTTTTCCAGTACTAGCTTCTACTAAAATGGCAGTCTCACTATTTTTAGCAAGTTTAACATCAGCAGCACTAACATTCAACATCAAAAATACAAACATAAAACAAAATAAAAAGATTTTTTTCATACATTATTTCACCAATAAATTATATGAATCAAATCTTTTATTATTAATATTTTATCAATTATTTACAAGATAAATGACTTTCAATATCATAATTAGTTTTTTCATTATATGTAAGTACTACATAAGTATCTTCTAAATCACAATCATTATCTTCAAATATTGATACATCTTTTTTTAATTGTTTTAAAGAACTAACTGTAATTTTTAAAGTACCATTTCTTTTCAAAAGAGTTGGCATGTATTCAGTAAATTCATTTTCATAATAGTTAGTAGTAAGAGTTTCTAACTCATATGTTAGTTTCTTTGTTTTTTTAATATTAATAGTCACTATTATAGCTGTAACTACAATGACTAAAACTAATATTAAAACTGTTATAAACAATATTTTCTTTTTATTTTTCATATGCTTGATTATAATTCTACCTGTTTAAATTCTAAAAATAATTAAATATATTATATAGTTTGTTCAGGTTCAAGTACTATTGATTCACCTAGTTCAATAGTAAATGTTTGAGTATTACCATTTTCCCATTCAATAGTTACTGTATGAGATTTAGTATTTTCATCGAATCTTGGATATAAAACGAAGAATACATCTTCACCAATTGAAGAATCTGTTATAGTTTCCCAATTAATAGTTTCTCTGTCATCAATAGTAACCTTAGCATTTGAAACTAACATTTCTCTTGTATAAGCTTCATTAGCAGAAATTTTAACTGATGCATAGTTTCCAGCTTTTCTACCATTTTGAGCATTTTCATCAGCTTCATACCATTTCATAGTACCATTAATAGTTACTTTGTTTCCATCAATTGTGTATTCAAGATCCCCACCAGTAGCATCTCCTTTAGCAATAGTACCCTTTGGAGCACTTTCTAATGTAGCATTTTCTGATAGTTCAATTGCAAATGTTTGAGTATTACCGTTTTCCCATTCAATAGTTACTTTATGAGATTTAGTATTTTCATCGAATCTTGGATATAATGTGAAGAATACATCTTCTCCTAAAGATTCATCAATAATTTCACCCCATGTGATAGTTTCTCTATCATCAATAGTTATTTTGGTGTTTTTATCTAAAAATTCTTTTGAGTAAACTTCATTAGCAGAAATCTTAACTGAAGCATAATTTCCAGCTTTTCTACCATTTTGAGCATTTGCGTCTGCTCCATACCATTTTACATCACCATCAATAGTGATTTTATTTCCATCAACTGTGTACTCTAGATCTCCACCAGTAGCATCTCCTTTAGCAATAGTACCCTTTGGAGCACTTTCTAATGTAGCATTTGCATCTAATTCAATTGTGAATACTTGAGTATTACCATTTTCCCATTCAATACTTACTGTATGAGATTTAGTATTTTCATCGAATCTTGGATATAAAACGAAGAATACATCTTCACCAATTGTAGTATCTACTATGTCTTTCCAATCAACAATTGTTTTACCATCTATAGTAACTTTAGTATTACTATCTAAAAATTCTTTAGTATACATTTCATTTGCTGAAATCTTAACTGATGCATAGTTTCCTGGTTTTCTACCATTTTGAGCATTTTCATCAGCACCATACCATTTAACATTACCATTAATAGTTACTTTATTTCCATCAACTGTATACTCTAGTTCTCCACCAGTAGCATCTCCTTTAGCAATAGTACCCTTTGGAGCACTTTCTAATGTAGCTGTTTCAGCAAGTTCTATAACGAATGTTTGAACATTTCCTTTCTCCCATTCAATAGTTACTTTATGAGATTTAGTATTTTCATCGAATCTTGGATATAAAACGAAGAATACATCTTCACCAATTGAATAATCTGTTATAGTTTCCCAATTAATAGTTTCTCTGTCATCAATAGTAACCTTAGCATTTGAAACTAACATTTCTCTTGTATAAGCTTCATTAGCAGAAATTTTAACTGATGCATAGTTTCCAGCTTTTCTACCATTTTGAGCAGTTGCATCGGCACCATACCATTTTACATCACCATCGATAGTGATTTTATTTCCATCAACTGTGTACTCTAGATCTCCACCAGTTGCATCACCTTTAACAATAGTACCTACTGCAGCTTCCTCTAATGTAGCTGTATCAGCAAGTTCAATTACAAATGTTTGAGTATTACCATTTTCCCATTCAATAGTTACTGTATGTGATTTAGTATTTTCATCAAATCTTGGATATAATGTGAAGAATACATCTTCTCCAATTGAAGAATCTGTTATAGTTTCCCAATTAATAGTTTCTCTGTCATCAATAGTAACTTTTGCACTATTTACTAACATTTCTCTTGTATAAAGTTCTGGAGCACTTATTTTAACTGAAGCATAGTTTCCAGCAGTTCTACCATTTTGAGCTCCATCATCAGAACCATACCATTTAACGTTTCCATCTATAGTTATTTTACTTCCATCAACTGTATATTCTAATTCTCCACCAGTAGTATCACCCTTTTCAATTGTTCCAGCAGGTGCACTTTCAAGTGTAGCAGTATCAGCAAGTTCTATAACAAATGTTTGAACATTACCATTTTCCCATTCAATACTTATTGTATGAGATTTAGTATTTTCATCAAATCTTGGATATAATGTGAAGAATACATCTTCTCCGATTGTAGCATCTACTATATCTTTCCATTCAACTACAGTTTTACCATCAATAGTAACTTTAGTGTTTCTATCTAAGAATTCCTTAGTATAAACTTCATTAGCAGAAATTTTAACTGAAGCATAATTTCCAGCTTTTCTACCATTTTGAGCATTTGCATCTGCTTCATACCATTTAACATTACCATCTATAGTTATTTTATCTTCATTAACAGTGTATTCTAACTCTCCACCAGTAGCATCACCTTTTTCAATTTTTCCAGCAGGTGCACTTTCAAGTGTAGCATTTTCACCTAATTCAATAATAAATGTTTGAACATTTCCATCAACCCATTCAACAACTACTTTATGAGATTTAGTATTTTCATCAAATCTTGGATAAAGTGTAAAGAACACATCTTCACCTAATGATTCATCAATAACGTCTCCCCAAGTAATAGTTTCTCTGTCATCAATAGTAAGTTTAGTATTTGCAAGTAAGTCTTCTTTAGTATATTTATCAGAAGCACTTATTTTAACTGATGCATAGTTTCCTGGCTTTCTACCATTTTGAGCACCTGCATCTGCTCCATACCATTTTACACTACCATTAATTGTGATTTTATTTCCATCAACTGTGTATTCAAGATCTCCACCAGTTGCATCCCCCTTAGCAATACTTCCTTCAGATGACATTCTATTAAATATAATATCATTTAATTCTTCTTTTTCAAAAACATCTACGCTTTGTTCTTCACCTGATTCAGTATTTTTAACAAATAATTCTAATTTTTTAACAGTAGCTGGAATACTTAATTTACCATTTTCAAATTTTACTAATTTATCTTTTTCAGCATTATTTGTTTTATAAACTAATTCATATCCATCTTTTAATTCTTTAGAATATGATAGCTCTAACATTTTTTCTTTATTATTAATATAATAAATATCTAATTTATTTAACTTTTGAATTACAGCTTCATCACTAATTACATGAGCTTCATTCTCTTCATCTATCTCAAACCAAGTTCCAGATAAATAATAATAAATTTTAACACCTTTATAACCATCATTTCCATAATTAAATATAACATCATTAAATGTTGCATTAGATGCACGAAGTGCAGTAAGTACAACATCTGGTTCAAATTTTGTTATACCCATTACTATGCTATTGTCGATTATACTATCAAAATTATCATCTGGATTAGTAGTTTCAACGATAGTTAAAGCTGATAAATTAAGACTTGTTACAATTGTAGCAGTGAATAAACATGTCCCAAAAACAGCTTTTTTAATCCATTTATTCATTTTACTTACCTTCCTTTATTAATTTACAGATTTAACTACAGCTTTTTCAACTGCAGACTTAATATACATTTTACCATCTTTAGTTATACTAACATCACTAGATTTACCAGCAACAGTAATAGTAACAACTCCAGAAACTTTTTCACCTTTTGAACTTACAATATATAATTTATATTGTCCAATAGAACTATTTTTTACTTCTTCCCATTTAACAGAATAAGTTACATTTTCAGTTACAGTCACTGTACAAGTTACAGTTTTATTACCAACTTTAGCAGTAATAACAGCAGTTCCAGGACCAACAGCTACAACTTTTCCATTTGAATCAACAGTAGCTACTGATTTGTTGCTACTACTCCATGTAACTTTCTTATCAGTTGCATTGCTTGGATTAATAGTAACAGTTAAAGTTGAGTTTTCACCAACTTTTAAACTTAAACTACTCTTTGAAAGTTTAATACTACTTACTTCGATAGTATCATCCTTTTTATTATTATTATTGTTGTTATTGTTATTCTTGTTATTATTTGGTTTTTTATTATCATTGTTAGTATTTGTTGTATTATTAACTTTTTCCCATTTAGCAGTTAATGTTAAATTTCCACTAACAGGAGTATTAAAATCATAATCCTTACCATTTAATAACCAATCAACAAACTTATATCCATCTCTAGTTGGATCAATTGGACGTTTTACTAAACCATTTTCATCAACTTCTAATGAAGAAACAGATGAACCTCCATCACTATTAAATATAATAGCATACTTTTGAATCTTAACTTCAGATCCAGCATCTTTTATCCATTTTGCTTTTAAAGTTATATTTTTCTCGATAGGAGTAGAAAAATCAAAAACTTTATCATCTAAGTACCAATTATCAAATTTATAACCATCCATTGTTGGATCATTAGGCTTAACAGCAGTTTCAGATTTTTTAACTTTTTGAGTTTCAACAATACTTCCACCATTACTATCAAAAACAACTTCATAACTCTTATTATTATTTACTAATAGGAAAACAATTAATCCAATAACTATTAAAGCTATAACACTAATAATTCCTACACGTTTCTTATCCATTATATATTTCTCCTTTCATTATCATAAAACCCTTTTCTTTTAATAATATCGTAATACTATCAAATCACTCCTTTCCAAAACGGATGTATAAAGATATGTATCATCTTTAAAATAAGTCATTAGTATAAAAAATTATATATTTTTATCATCTATACCATTCCGTTACAAAAATTATACCACATCAATCATTATATTACTAGTAATATAATTAATTTTATTTACATATTTTTCACTTAATGTGCTTTTTTGGTGAATAATATATAATTAAAATATCATTATATATATTAGTGAATACTAATAATTAGTTCCAGGAGGTGAATTATCATGGAAGATAGTATATTTACACTAAAAAATTATGGTAAAGTTAAACTTAACTTAAAAGAAATATTAGATAAGAAAAAAATAAGTAGACATAAATTATGTAATATGATTGGAGCAAATTATGATTTAATTACTAGATATTATAATAATTCTGTTTCAAGAATAGACTTAGACATTATAGCAAGAATATGTTTTGTACTTAATTGTACAGTTGATGAAATTATAATTTATGAAAAAAACTAATACAAAATAAAATCACTAGTAAATCCACTAGTGATTTTTATATTATTCATTTTATAAATCTGTATTTAAAGCAAATTCTAATACTCTATCATAATCATTTATAAAGTCTTCTTTAGTAGTCTCAACATAATAATCTGGTTTAAAAACAACTGGTTTAAACACTTCACTACTTACTTTATTTATTTCATCTTTATTAGAAATTCTTAGATTCATAACAGGATTTAA
>CAKOJC010000031.1 GCA_934088535.1 uncultured Bacilli bacterium
GTGGCTCAACTTGGTAGAGCATTTGGTTTGGGACCAAGGGGTTGCAGGTTCAAATCCTGTCTTCCCGACCATTGAATATTAACTCACAAAAGTGAGTTTTTTTATATTTTATTATAAATACTTAATAAATCTTTTTCATATATAACAAAATTAATGCCATGATAACGAAAAACCTCATTATTCATTAAAAGATTGAAATTAATACTTATAATTCCATTTTTCAATGCAAAAATAATATCATCAAATGATTTGAGAAAATAACAATTTAAAGTATGATAATAAAAATATTTGTTGCTATTAATAATTTTTTGATTATATTTTACACAAGTTAGTTGTTTCATTTTTTTGTTAAAGATATTTTTAATATCATCAAATGTCCAATATATACTAGTGTCAAAAATTTTTCTATTATAAAATATACAAAGATAAATTTTTTCCATTTGTAAGAAACCTTAATCATAAAACCATATCCATTTTTACAATATTTAATTTTATTTTCTTGAACATTTATCATCAAACATTTGCAATTTTCATGTAAAATATACCCATATCTATTAATAAGATACAAAAGAGTCTCGTTATTTGAATAATTCTTTTTAGAAGGACAACAGCTAAAAAGAGAAATTGGATACTTATCTGATCCTGTAGTGGTTTTAATTTCGATATTTTTAAAATCCGGTAGTTGTTTATTATCAAGTTTTTTATTTAACAAAGTTTCAAACATTTTTCCAGCACTACCATTATCTTTATAAATAGATTTAATATATTTTTTTTGCTTTATAAGATTAAATTCTGATTTTAATTCCATAAACTCATCGTTCATACTTTCTTCACCTCTAATATAATAATTAGCTAAAAAAAATTAAAACACTTTAAAAATAGTAAATTAATTGTTAAATTTTAAAAAAAATCAAAAAAAAACAAAAATTTAGGATAGAATAGTGTTAATATTAAAGCATGAAAAGTATAATGGAAAAAATCAAAAGTAATGCAAATGACGTAATAAAAGATAATAATTTTTTAATTGTTGCCTATCAAAATAGACTATCAAGCAGAATGATAAAAATTTTTGAAAAATATAATATTCCGTTTAATAAAAACATTATCAACAAAAGTATAGAAGAATATTTAATAAATAATATGTTTGAGACAAGTGAGGAAACAATCGATAAATACATAAATTTATTAAAAAATTATGAAATAATAGTCCAACAGTATGTTGAAAAAAAAGTAAATACAAATGAAATTAAAGCATCAACAATAAAATTTATAGAAAAAATTTCTTGTAAAAATCAACAAAATTTTCCAAAAGTTATAGCAAATAATTTTATAGAAAACATAAAATCAATGATTTTTGTTTATGATAATAGAAATTTAAATGAAGAAATACTCTCAAGAATTAATGTTGATACAGATGAAATAAGGGTAGAAATAAATAGAAATAATTACAATTTTGTTATTGAATCGATAAATGTAATCATAAAAAATATAATAAGCAACATGTAATAAGGATTTAATATGAACAGTATAAAGGAGTATATAAAAAAATTAAAAAAATATGAACCTATATATGTCATTGGGCACTCAAATATTGACATTGATTCAGCTATTTCTTCGAAAATTTTTTCAGAAATATTAAATTATTTTGGCATAGATGCATCTTATGCTATTTTAGAAAAAAACTATACTTTTGACGAATATAATAAGAGAATGCTAGATGATTGTACTAACTTTAAACCTAAAGTGATATTAAATAAAAACATAAAAAAATATAATTTTTTTCTTGTTGATCATAATGATTATTTACAATCGGTAGGAAGTAATGCAAATGTTGTTGGATGTATTGATCATCATCCTAATAGTGAAAAAATTAAGAATACAATTATAACAGACTGCTGTGCAACGTCATTATATATTTATCAGGTATTTAAAGATATATATGCATTTACTAGTGAACAAAAATTTGAAATTTTCATGGCCTTTTTGAATGATTCAACATTTGGAAAATCATCTAGATTTAAAGAAAGTGATAGAATAATTGCATCGGAACTGGGATATAATATGGAACTTGATAGCTGGTTTAAAAAATATTTCCAGCCAACAGATCTAGGCAAAGGAATCAAAAATTGTATTTATAACGGCCATAAGAAATATGAGTTTAACGATATAACATTTGAAAGCGGATATATTGAAACTTTTGGAACAAAAGGGTTAAATGAGTATGAAAAGATAATTAGTAGCATACCTAATTTCCTTGGTATATGGATAGATTATGATGATCCAAAAACATATGTTTTCTTTAGTTACAAAGAAAATTTTATAAAGTGGAAGTATGATTTTGTAGCATCACGAGCAACTACAATTTTAAAAGATACATTAAAAATAGTTAATCAAAAATAGACTATAATATTGTCTTTTTTTTCATAATAAGGTACAATCAAAGAGGTGATAATATGAATGATACATATAGTATGGTGAGAAGATTTAAAAGAAATTTTCCAAAAACCGTGGCATTTAGAACAAGAGCTCACGCAGGAGTAATAGAAGAACATTTAAATCCAGGAGAAAAAGTAACTTACGCATTTTGTGCACAAAAAAATGTTAGTTCTCTTATGATTATAAACTCATGTGTTATTGCGTTAACAAACAAAAGAATACTTATTGGTCAGAAAAGACTATTATGGGGATATTTTTTTACTACTATAACACCTGATTTATATAATGATCTTAAAGTTAGAAAAAATTTAATTTGGAGTGACATTGAAATAGATACAGTAAAAGAAAACATTTATATTTCAAATATAGATCCAAGAGGAGCAATTGAAATAGAAACTAAAATTACTGAGTTTATGATGAATGAAAAGAAAAAGTATGGAAAATAGAATTAACATTAGAAATGTAATAATATCACTTACAATGATATTTTTACTTTGTATTTCAAAAATATCTGCAGAAGAATTATCATTAATTAGTGATAAATACATTTTATACAATATGAATGACAACAAAGTAATCATGAAAAAAGATGAAAATGTTAAAACACAAATAGCAAGTTTAACAAAATTAATGACAGTTTTAGTAGCCATAGAAAATATTAAAGATTTTGATGAAAAAGTTACTATCACAAGTGAAATGATTAATAATATTGAATGGGACGTGGCAAAAATTGGTTTAAAGAAAGGGCAAGTAGTTACATATGATGATTTACTATTTTGTACCATGTTACCTAGTGCTGCTGATTGTGCGAATGGACTAGCAATATCAATTGGCGGAAACTATGATAAATTCATAGAAATGATGAATGAAAAAGCCAAGAATTTAGGGTTAAAGAACACTCACTTTGCTAATCCTGTTGGTTTATATAGTAAAAAAAACTATAGTACAGCATATGATGTGGCTGAGTTATTAAAATATAGTTTGAAAAATAAAAAATTTAAAGAAGTTTTTGAAAAAAAAGATTATACATTAACAACAGGAAAAAAAGTAAAAAGTACATTAAAAAGTTATAATGAAAAAGTTGGAGAGGATATATCCTATATAACAGGCGCAAAAACGGGATTTATAGATGAAGCAGGAAGGTGTCTAGCGTCAACAGCGACTATTGATAATGTTAATTATATGTTAATAACATTAAATGCATACTCATCAAAAAAATCTCCTCATATACTTGATGCAACAGCAACATACAAGTATTTTTCAAATAATTATTCTTATAAAAATATTTTGGATAAAAATGACACAATTGTAAAATTGAAAACTAAATATGCAAAAGAAAAAGAAGTAAGTATACATCATGATGAAGAATTTACAAGTTATTTAAAAAATGATTTTAAAAAAGAAGATTTAGTATATGATTATGATGGAATAAAAGAAGTTTCCTACTTCACAAAAAAAGGAACAAAACTTGGAACAGTAAAAATTAAATATAACAATGAAGTACTAAAAGTATTCGTGGTAAATTACAATGAAACATTAAGTTTCAGTATTTGGCAATATATATGGATAAATAAATTCTATATTATAGTTGTAGTTATTGTGGTTTATATGACTATTTTAATAAATAAGAAAAAAAGAAGAAGAAAAAGAAATAAACACAGAATTACGGAATAATTTTCTGTGTTTTTTAGAATAAAAATTAAATATTGACTTTAAAACGAGAAAACTTTACAATAGATATAGAAGTTTAAAAATACTTCTAGAAAGTAATGGAGGAAAATTATGAACGATGTAATTATCTCCATTTTGCTTGTAGTAGTTGGATTGCTTGTAGGCGCTTTCATAATGATTATTATAAACAAATTAAAAGTAAGCGCTGCACAAAAAGAAGCTGATAAACTAATTCAAGATGCAAAAAAAGAAGCTGAAAAAGCAAAAAGAGATGGCATTTTGGAATTAAAAGAAGAAAGTTACAAGTTAAAAAATCAAACTGATGCAGAAATTAAGGAAAAGAAAAAAGAACTTAATGATCTAAATCAAAGAATTGATAACCGCGAAAAGAGTTTAGATAAACGTGATGAATTACTAACTGAAAGAGAGAAAAACCTAGACCAAAAAGATAAAGATTTATTGGCACAACAAAAAGAAATTCAAGAAAAAGATGCAAAAATGGAGAGTATAATAAAGGAGCAAATTGCTCTTTTAGAAAAGATCTCTGGTTTTTCGAAGGAAAAAGCTAGAGAAACCATACTAAAAAAAGTAGAAGAAGAAATGGGAAGAGAAATTTCAGTCTACTTAAAAGAGCGTGAAGATGAGGCAAAACTTGAAGCAGATAGAAAAGCAAAAGAATTAATTGTATCTAGTATGCAAAGATATTCTAGTGATGTTACCAGTGAACAAACAGTTAGTACTGTGGAACTTCCAAATGACGAAATGAAGGGAAGAATAATTGGTAGAGAAGGTAGAAATATTAGAACAATTGAAGCTGTAACTGGTGTTGACTTAATAATTGATGATACCCCAGAAGTAATTGTACTATCATCATTTGATCCACTAAGAAGAGAAATTGCAAAAGTAACACTTGAAACACTTATTAAAGATGGAAGAATCCATCCAGCAAGAATCGAAGAATTATATGATAAAGTATGTGAAGATTATAAAAAGATAATTCGAGAAAAAGGCGAAGAAGCATTATTCGAACTTGGTATATCAAAAGTCGATCCTGAAATTGTCGAATTAATTGGTAAACTAGCATTTAGAACAAGTTATGGACAAGACGCACTTGCTCATAGTAAAGAAGTTGCACATTTAGCAGGATTAATGGCAAGTGAATTAGGCGAAAATGTTCAACTAGCCAAGAGAGCAGGTTTGCTTCATGATATAGGCAAAGCAATTGATTTTGAAGTTGAAGGAAGTCATGTAGAAATTGGTGCAGATGTAGCTAAAAAACATGGAGAAGATAAAGTAGTAATAAATGCAATTGAATCACACCATGGAGATAAAAAGGCAGAATACGTTATTTCTGAATTGGTAGCCGTTGCAGATGCATTAAGTGCTTCAAGACCTGGTGCTAGAAATGATTCTTTAGAAAATTATGTTAAGAGACTTGAAGAGTTAGAAAATATAGGTAACTCAATGGAAGGTGTTGAAAAAACATTTGCAATGCAAGCCGGAAGAGAATTACGTGTTATGGTTAAGCCAGATGAAATTGATGACTTATCAAGTTATAAAATAGCTAGAGAAATCAAAGAAAAAATAGAAGATACAATGCAATATCCTGGTACAATAAAGGTTGTTGTAATTAGAGAAACAAGAGCTGAAGAAGTTGCTAAATAGTAACTTCTTTTTAATTGATATTAAATATACTTAATATTTAAAATTGATTTAAGTATAGAAATAAGATTATAACTACAATCTTTTTTTTAAATAAAAACTATGCTAAAATAATTACTAGGTGATAGAATGATAGCTTTAATAACAGGAGCATCTAATGGTCTAGGAGCTGATTTTGCAAAAGAACTTTCAAAAGAAGGTTATGATTTAATTTTAGTAGCAAGATCGAAGGATAAATTAGAAAACCTTGCTAAAAAATTAAAAACAAATGTTGAAATCGAAGCAATGGACCTAAGTGTAAAAGAAAATGTTTATAAATTGTATAATAAATATAAAGATAAAGTAGATTTACTAATCAATAATGCAGGTTTCGGAGCATTTGGAAAATTTGCTGATATCGATTTAGACAACGAACTTAATATGATAGATTTAAATATTATAACTTACCATATATTAACTAAACTATTCTTACAAGATTTTGTTAAAAAAGACAAAGGAAGAATACTAAATGTTGCTTCTTCAGCAGCTTTTGAACCAGGCCCACTTATGTCAACATACTATGCAACTAAATCATATGTTTACAACTTAAGTATGGGCATATATGAAGAGTTAAGAAGAGATAAAAGTAATGTAAAAATTCATATACTTTGTCCAGGACCAGTTGACACTGGATTTAATGAAAGGGCACATGTTAAATTTGGAGTAAAATCACTGCAAAGTAAAGACGTTGTACAGTATACACTAAAGTGTATGAATAAAAATAAATTAATAATTATACCAGGATTCACCATAAAGTTAGGAGTATTTGCAAATAGATTATTTACTAGAAAATTTATAGTAAAATGCACATACAAAATTCAAAAATCAAAAACACTTAAATAGGAGATAAATATGAAAATAGTGAAAATAAATTCATTAGGATGTCCATCGTGTATTATAATGAATAAAATAATTAATGAACTTAAAAGCGAATATAAAAATATAGAATTTGAAGATTATGACTTTGACTTTGATGACATAGAAAAATTCAATGTAGGAAAAATCCTTCCGGTGTTTATTTTTTATAAAGAAGATAAAGAGATAACAAGATTATGTGGAGAACATAAAAAAGAAGAATTTGTAAAAATTATAGAAGGTGTACTATGAAGAAAATATTGAAAATATTATTATTTTTACTTATATTTATTCCTTGTTTAGTATTTGGAAACGAAAAAGATTTAAACATTTACTTATTTTATGGAGACGGTTGTCCACACTGCAAAGATGAAGAAAAATGGTTTGAGAGTTATTTGAAGAAAAATGATTTTATAAAAATACATAAATATGAGGTGTGGTACGATAAAGATAACCAAGAAAAATATTCAAAAGTACATGATATATTAAATGATACATCGAGTGGAATTCCATATCTAATAATCGGTGAAACAGTTATCTCAGGTTTCGATGAGGAAATAACTCCAGAAAGAATAAAAAATGCAGTAGAGTACTACAAAAATATAAATTACAAAGATAAAGTAGGAATTTATTTAGGAGTAGTAGAAGATAAAAATGAAGAAGAAACAAAAATAGACTATAAAGAAACAGAAGTAAAAATACCCATTCTTGGTAAACAAAAAATAAAAGATGTTTCAATAGGCTTATCAGCAGCAATTATCGGTTTGGTAGATGGATTTAATCCATGTGCAATGTGGATACTTCTATTCTTAATTTCAATGTTACTTGGTATGAAAAATAGAAAAAGAATGTGGACATTAGGTATTACTTTCTTAGTATCATCAGCTTTGGTATATTTCTTGTTTTTAATATCTTGGCTAAATCTAGCAGTATTTTTAAATAAAATTTTATATATAAGAGTTGCGATAGCTTTTGTAGCAGTCCTATTTGGAGTTCTTCAAATAAATTCATTTATTTTTAAAAAAGATGATGGATGTGAAGTTGTAGACACAAAGAATAGAAAGAAAATTATAAAATCAATCCAAAAAATTGTAAAAGAAAAATCATTCATATTAGCACTTTTAGGAATTATACTATTAGCCGCTTCAGTAAATATTATTGAACTTCTTTGTTCACTTGGCTTACCAGTAATGTTTACTCAAATACTTACGATAAATGAAGTCGGTAAGTTTGGACAAATTATTTATTCATTAATATATATTTTATTCTTCATGATAGATGATATTATAATATTTGTAATTGCTATGAAGACACTAGAAATAAAAGCTATATCTAATAAATATGGAAAGTATTCACACTTAATAGGTGGACTTATAATGATTATAATTGGAATTCTTATGATATATAAACCTGAATGGTTAATGTTTAATTTTTAGGACAAAAGAACAAAAGATTATTATTTACATATAATAAGTTAGGTGATATATGTGAATGATAATCTTTTTAATAGGATTACAGAAAAAACAAACGTAGACAAAGATACAATAATAGGATTAGCAAGAAAATTACAAGAAGGAAATTTTAAGGATAGAAATACTTTGAAAGAAATAATACATGAATTGTCTGACATAACTGGAAAAGAAGTGTCAGAAGAAAAAGAAAATAAAATTATAGACATGATAGTAAATGATAAAGTACCAAAGGATCTTGAAAAATACGTATAAAAAAAGAATTTCAGTTAGCGAAATTCTTTTAATTTGCTCCGGTCCTTTTAATAGCAGGTTTATAAAATTCTTTTTGTATTTTATTAGTAGACCATAATAATTGATGGAATGGCTTATTAACAATTAAATCAAATTCACCAATGTATTCATATACAGTTGGTTTAAATTTAAGCTTAAAATCATTAAGAGCTTTATAAGGGTTATTATCAGTAAAGTCAGCAGTAATACCATATAAATCTAAATATAAATATCCAGCTTTCTTATATTCATCAATAATCTTATAGAAAATATATGTTTTAATATCTATTCCTTGGAAATCTTTATTATATCCAGTTATTATTATAGTAACTCGTCCTTCATACTTAACAATAAATGCAGCACCAAGTACTTCTTTAGTATTATTTTCATGCATTCTTTGATTAGCTAAGGCCATATCAGCAGATATTCTATTAATAATATCATCGCTTCTTGTTTTCTTGGCATACAATGCACTATCATTCGGAGTTAATTGAAATTGTCTATTTAAGGCCTCATTTTTTTCTTGTTCAAATATATACTGTTTTTGTAAATATTTAACATATGTTTCGTAATTTAGGTTAATCATTAATAAATCAACCATATCACTTTTCTTAAACTCTTTATAAAAAAATTTATAATATGTAGAAGTTTTACTTTCTTTATCATTTACAAAAGAATAAAATTTTTCTATATCTTCCTCAGTTCCATTTGTTATACTAACTCCTGAATGTTCAGCTTCTTTCATATCATTAAGTAGTCTTTCATCAAGAAAATTAAAATCGTAAGTAGGCAAATATATAACTGGTGTATATTTAGGAAGCAATGATTCAAAGTACAAATTATCTCTTAATTTATCATATCCTAATTCTTTAAGTCTTAATACTAAATCCTTACTTTTTGTATTTATGAGTTTACTTTTCTCGTTGAAATCAATTACTGAGTATGTAACTTCTGGATTAATTTTTATAAATGCAAACCCTTTCATAAAAAAATATTCTTTAATTTTTTTACTAAACATTTTAAGTAATGCTTCATCATAAAAATCAACTAGAAATCCACGAGGAGCATATCCGTATTTCATATTAGGGCCTATAGATTTATACAAAATTAAACTAGCACCTACGATTAATCCTTTATGATAAGCACCTACATACATAACAGAGAAATCACTATGTTTCATTAATTCTCCATATTCTTTTGTTTGAAAGAAGTTTTTAAGTATATGATTTTTAGCATACTCACTAAATACTTCTGGTTTGATTTCTTTAATATCCATAACTTGTCTCCCTTTTTTAACAAGAATATTATAGCATATTATCAAAAAAAATAGTATAATGATTATGTAAATAATTGGAGGGTATATTTATGAGCAAAATAACAAATATAAAAGCAAGAGAAATTCTTGATTCTAGAGGTAATCCTACTGTTGAAGTAGAAGTAACTACTGAAAAAGGAATAAAAGCAGTTGCTGCGGTTCCATCAGGAGCTTCTACCGGTAGTAGAGAAGCCTTAGAACTTAGAGATAACGATGAAAGATACTGTGGAAAAGGTGTATTAAAAGCAGTAAATAATGTAAATACACTTATTAAGGATGCAGTCTTAGGATTTGATGTATCACAAATAAAAGAAATAGATACTAAAATGATTGAGATAGATGGAACACCTAATAAAAGTAAACTTGGAGCAAATGCAACTTTGGGAGTAAGTCTTGCATGTGTAAAGGCAGCAGCCGCAGAAGCAGGAAAAGAAGTATATGAATATCTAAATCCTAGAGAAAAGAAAATACCAAGACTTATGTTTAACATTGTTAATGGCGGAATGCATGCAAAAAATAATATAGATATTCAAGAATTTATGATTGTTCCAAAAAGAGAATCATTTAAAGAAGATCTTAGATGTGCAAGCGAAGTATTTCATGCATTAAAGAAACTTTTAGATAACGAAGGACTTGCAACATCTGTAGGAGATGAAGGTGGTTTTGCACCAAACTTAGAAACAAATAAAACAGCACTAAATTACATAGTAAAAGCAACTGAAACAGCAGGATACGTACCAGGAAAGGATGTATTTATCGCTCTTGATGTTGCAGCATCATCACTTTATAATGAAACAACTAAAACATATAAAATAGAAGACAAATTCTTAAATAAAGAAGAACTTTTAGATTACTATTTAGATTTAGTTAAGAATTATCCAATCATATCAATAGAAGATCCATATGATGAAAATGACTATGAAGGATTCAAACTAATAACAGATAGATTAGGCAAAGAAATAAATATAGTAGGGGACGATTTATTCGTAACAAACAAAAAAGAATTAGAACATGGCATTGAAAATGGACTTTGTAATTCAATTCTAATTAAACCAAATCAAATAGGTACATTCTACGAAATGCTAGAAACAATAGTACTTGCTAAAAAGAGTAATTATACATGCATTATGTCACATAGAAGTGGAGAAACAACAGATACATTCATCATAGATGCCGCAGTAGCACTAAATATTCCATTTGTAAAAACTGGTTCAGTATCACGTGGAGAAAGAATTTGTAAATTCAATAGACTTCTTAAAATAGAAGAAGAATTAGAAGAAAAAAACTAATTCTTGTAAATAAACAATAAATATAGTATAATATCACTCGAGGGAGAAAAACATGGAAAAAGTTTTATTAGTAGTATCAGTTATATTAATCGTAGTAGTTCTATTACAAAGTAATAAAGCAAGTGACGCAAGTCAAATAATAACTGGTGGAAATAGTGTACTTTTAGGTAAATCAAAAGAAAGAGGATTTGAAAAATTTATAACAAGACTTACTTATGTATTAGGTTTTGCATTTATAATTCTTTCAATGATTTTATCTGTATAAAAATGTTAATAAAGTTCATAAATCTGTTATGAACTTTTTAATTTCTATGATAAAATGGAAGTAGAGGTAATTATGAGAGAAAAAATATTAGAAATAATCGAAAAAGAAAATAGAAATTTAAATCCAATTGAGATAGTTAATATGCTATACAAAAATAGCACAGTTGAAGATTACAGAAAAGTAATGGATGAACTTGATAAACTATGTAGAGATGGAATACTTAGACAAGCTAATGGGAACACTTATAAAAAGAATGAATTAATTACTGGTGTTTTAGACATGCATGAAAAAGGTAATGCACATCTTCTAGTAAAAGAAGGGCCAGATATTTTTATAGCTAAAAATAATATGAAAGGTGCTACTGATAATGATACTGTCCTTGTTGATTATGTAAATAAAGAAAAGAACGAAGGAAAAGTAGTAAGAGTATTAAAACGTTCACTAGGCAGAAGTTTAGCAGAAGTAGTAGATGTAGATGGTGTTTATAAAATAGTTCCACTTGATAAAGATCTTCCATACGAAGTAATAGTTGATACAGATAATACTGATTTTAGTTTAGTAGATGGCTTAATAGTTCACATTGATTATGTAAGAGATTTATCCAAAGGAAAAGTCTTAGCTAAGATAGATAGAGTAATTGGACACAAAAATGCTCCAGGAAATGATACTGAAATAGCCATGATAGCAAGTGAATTTGGAGTAAGCGTACAAGTACCTGAAGATGCTAAAGAAGAAGCAAAGAAATTTCCAAAAAAATTAGATCCAATCGAGATAGAAAAGGAAATAAAACTAGGAAGACGTGATCTAAGAGGAGACCCAACAACTACAATGGACGGCAAAGATACTAAAGATATAGATGATGCTGTTCATGATGAAATATGTCCAAATGCAAATTATCAAGTAACAGTTGACATCGCAGATGTTAGTTACTATGTAAAAATGGGAAGTGCTATATGGAAATATGCAGAAAGCAAAGGTAACTCAGACTATCTAGCTAATAAAGTTGGACCAATGCTTCCAATAGAACTTTCGAATGGAATCTGTTCATTAAATCCAAATGAAGATAGATACGCATTAAGTTGTAGAATTGAAATGGACCATTCGGGTCGTATAGTAAACCAAGATGTTTTCTTATCAGTCATTAGATCTAAAAAGAAAATGAACTATGATGCAGTTCAAGATATTATAGAAGGAAAAGAAACAGAAGATACAAAAGACTATACAACAATAAAATACACAGTTAAAGATAATGAAACAATAGATGATATTGCATTTAAAAATTGCATTACACCAGAAAGATTATTAGAATTTAATAAACCTGAAGACTTTAAACCAGGTAACGAAGTAAATCTACCAATTAGTGATATTATCAAATTAATGTACAAAGTTTCTAAAGTTATGGATACTAGACTTTCAAAAGATGGAAAGTGTGACTTTGATTCAAATGGTGAAAAGAAACAAATATTTGATGAAAATGATAAACTTATAGATATACAACCAAGAGTCCAAAGAGAAGCAGAACATATAATTGAAAACCATATGATTTATGCTAACGTTGGATTTACAAGATTCGTATGTAGTGCTTTAGCTGAGATAATTCCTCAAATGGTACCATTCGTGTTTAGAATCCACGAAAAACCAAATCCTAAGAAGATAGAAGACTTTATGACAATGCTTAGCGTATTTGGAGTAAATTATCCTAAAAAGATTAATCCAGAAAATGTAAGCAGTAGGGATATAAGAGACTTACTTGAATACTTAAAAGATAGTGATCACTATAATGTATTTAGTAAAAAACTATTAAGAAGTATGCAAAAAGCAAGATACTCACCAGAAAACGAAGGACACTTCGGTTTAGGACAAGAAGATTATTGTCACTTTACTTCTCCAATTAGAAGAATGGCAGACTTACTTGTACATACAATATTTAGAGTATTCTTAGTAGAAAAAGATTATAGCGAAGAAAACTTAAAATTCTGGGCTTCATATTTAACAGAAGTATGTGACCACATATCAGAATGTGAAAGAATAAGTGCTGAATGTGAATACGCAGTAGATGACTATTATGATGCAGTATATATGCAAGACAAAATAGGTAAAACATTTGAAGCAACACTTGATAGCCCAATGCAAAACTCATTCTTCGCAGAAACAACTGATAAATACATTGATGGAAAAGTAGATTTCATAATGAACGAAGAAGATGCTAAGGAATTAGAGACACTAACAGATCCTAATGAAATAGAACAATTTATTGCAGAACATGTAAAACCATTCCCATATGAATATAATGATGCAGTATATGGATATACTAAAAAAGGTAGAGTAGTTTATAGATATGGAGATAAAATTCTAGTTTCTTGTATAGGAAGTAACCCAGATAAACGTGAAATAGACTTCGCACTAGTAAGGAAATTATAAAATGGAAATACTTAATAGAAAAGCTCATTATGATTATTTTATAAAAGAAACTTATGAAGCAGGAATAGAACTACAAGGAACAGAAATAAAAAGTCTTAGAAAAGGAAATGCTAATATAAATGATTCATACGCAAGAATAAAAAATGGTGAAGTATATCTAACTAATATGTATATTGCAAAATATGAAGAAGGTAACAT
>CAKOJC010000032.1 GCA_934088535.1 uncultured Bacilli bacterium
TCTTCATGTGTACTCCTTTACATTCTTAATTATCTTTTATAATTATAGCAAAAATAGACATATTTTGCATTATATTTTGGGAATTTTACATGAATAGGCAATAAAAAACTAAATAAATTTTTACTTTATTTAGTTTGAATTAGTGTTATTTATTTGTATTTGTATCTATGACTAATTTTCCATTATAGTTTTTAAGTGTGAATTTATATGTTTTGTTGGCATTTTCTTCATTAAAGTTTTCTATAACATCTGCAGTGTAGGCAAGAGTTCCAGTTTTTGTAATTTTGTTTATTTTTATATTTGGACATTCGCCGCCACCTTGTCCTTTTACTATTTTACCATTTTTATTTTCAAAAATTCCTATATTTTCGGTATATTCCTTTGTGAAAAGGTTTTCAGAAACATAATTTAACATTGCATTTTTATATTCTATAAAATTAACATTTGTTGTAACCATTTCTAGATTAGAGTCAAATTTGTCTTTATTTTCATCATAACCAATATTTAAGAAATTAAGTATACCATCTGTATGAGATTCACAGTCTATTTCTAAATATTTTTTGTATATACTAGTTATTTCATCTATAGTTGGTTCTTTAATTTCATATTGTGTTGTTTTACTTCCTGAGTATGTATTAATAACTAATTTTCCTTCTACTTTTACAAGTGTAAAGTTTCTCATTGTTTTTTCAACATTGTAATCACTTATTTTTCTAATTGATACTAAATATGATAGTTTATCTTTTTCAATAATGTTATCTACAATATATTTTAGTTTATTATCATTTTCTTCTGGTTTTAATGTTTTTATAAATCCATCCTCATTTTTAATGTAATTTATGTTATTTGTGTATTCTCTTTCAAAGAAGTCTTCAGTAACATAATTTAACATAGCTTTTTTATAGTCATCAAATTTAATATTAGTTAGTACATATTCATATGAATCATCTTCATTATTTGTCTTAACAACTTTGTCTTTATTTTTATCATACCCAATATTTAAATATTCTAAAAGTGTTCCTTCATATGCTGATTTATCCATTTCTAGAAAATTATTAAGTGTTTTTTGTAATTCTATACTTGTTTTGTTTTCTAACTTTTCGACGTTGTTATTTAACTTGTTATTGTTTCTAGTTAATTTATAGATGTAACCTCCTGCTAGTATCATTACCAATGCTGAAATAAGTAATAATATTGATTGTAAACTTATTTTTTCATTTTTTTCCATTTTTATTCTCCTTTTATATTAAATAAATTTTATCATTTTTGGTTTTAATAAACAATTCTTTTGTGGTATTTTGTTAATTTTAATGGAAAAAATAATATTAATAGTTTATAATAGTTACTAAGTGGGTGAAAGTATGGATTTTAGTGTTAATGGACACAATATATTTATAATAGTTTCTGTATGTTTTTTAGCATCTTTAATATTTGTCCAAATAATGAAAAAAGTAGCAATTTTCTTGAAGATATTAGATGTTCCTAATGATCCTAGAAAGATTCAAGAACATCCTGTTCCATTGCTAGGAGGTCTTGGTATTTTCTTTGCATTTTTGCTTGGATATATGTTATTTGCTCCTAAGAATGATTTAATGATTGCTGTACTTATTGGTTCATTTTTGATAATGCTTTTAGGTCTTTTTGATGATATGACTAAGAGTGAAACACCAATGCCTAATAAATATAAAGTGTTAGTTCAATTGATAGTTGCTGCTATAGTAGTGTTCTATGGAGGACTAGAGTTAACTAAAATTACATTATTTGGTATAACTATTAAATTTGGTTCTGTTCCATTTTTACCTGAAATTATTTCAATGTTAATAATAGTGGCTACAATAAATGCTATTAATTTAATAGATGGATTAGATGGATTATGTGCTGGTATTTCATCAATATACTTTTTAACTATTGCTGTAATTGGTTTTATACTTAATAAATTTGGTGGTTTAGATATAATTTTGTCTTTAATAATGCTTGGTTCAACACTTGGATATTTGGTGCATAATTTTCCTCCAGCTAGAATATATCAAGGAGATGCAGGAAGTACTTTTTTAGGATTTATGATATCTGTAATATTCTTGCTTGGGTTTAAAACAACAACTTTAACATCTTTGATAATTCCACTATTAATATTGGCTATTCCAATTATGGATACTTTGTTTGCTATTATAAGAAGAAAATTAAAGGGTCAAAGTATAGATCATGCTGATAAAGAACATTTACATCATCAATTGTTGAAACATTTTTCTAAAAAGAGTTCATTGTTAGTAATTTATGGTATTAATATATTGTTTTCATTAACAACTATATTTTATGTACTTGGAGATAAAAAAATAGTTGCTGGTTGTTATGTAGTGTTAATATTTATTGTATTATATTTTGTACTTAAAACTAATATAGTATTCGATTGGTCAAAGGCTAAAGGTAAACCAAAGAAAAAATAAATTAAGAAGTTCAAGAAATTGAACTTTTTTATGTGTTTTAAAACATAATCTACTATGATATAATTGATTTTAGAGGTGAAAAAGATTGAAAGTAGGTATACTTGGTGCTGGTGCTTATGGTTTAGCGCTTTCACATATTCTAGTAAATAATAAAGTTTATACGGAAGTATGGACTCATAGTGAAAATGAGAAAAATGAATTAAGTAGTAAAAGAGTTAGTAAAAAATTAAATAATTATAAAATACCTGAAAGTTTAGTATTTTCAACTGACTTAAAAAGGGTAGTAGAGGAAAAAGACTTAATAGTTATGGCAATTCCTGCGTTTGCTTTTGAAGATGTAACTATAGAATTATCTAAATATATTAAGAAAAAACAACCAGTTTTAATTGCCACTAAAGGTATTCAACAAAATACATGTTTATTTTTAAATGATGTGTTTGCTAAGTATTTAAAAAATAGCGTTGCTGTTATATCTGGTCCTACGTTTGCAGTTGATATGATTAAAGATGCTCCTATAGGTTTTAGTTTGGCAACTAAAAGTCATAAGACTGAATTGGTTATTCGTAAATGCTTTGAAAATTCAACAACTAAGTTTAGAAGAACTAGAGATGTAACCGGTATAGAAATATGTGGTAGTATTAAGAATGTTATGGCTATTGCAAGTGGTATGTTAGAAGGAATGGGTGTAACTGATTCAACACGTGCATTATTCTTAACAGAAAGTATGAATGATATAAAAGAACTTATAAATGCTTTAGGTGGTAAGAAAAAGTCAATTCTATCATTTGCTGGATTTGGTGATATTCTTATGACTTGTACTAGTAAAAATTCAAGAAATTTTAGTTTTGGATATTTGATAGGTAGTGGTGCTTCTAAAGAAGAAATAGATGAATACTTAAAAAATACTACTGTAGAAGGTATGTATACATTAAAGTCTATTCATAAGTTAGTTAGACGTAAAAAAGTAAAAATGCCAATAATAAATTTAATACATGATATTATAGAGGGTAAAAAAGATAAAGAACAAATGCTTAAATTTTTAATAGATAAGGAATAGTAAAGTTCATGTAAATATTTGCGTTTGTTTTACTTTATATGTTATAATTTGATTGTATACGTAAATATGTAGATTATAAATTTTATAAATATGGAGGTAAAAATGATTTACGGTGAAATATTAGCCGGTGGTTCCGGTACAAGAATGGGCAATACTGAAATGCCTAAACAATTTTTAATGTTAGGAGATAGACCAATTATTATTCATACTATTGAGCAATTCTTAATTAATCAATCATTCTCAAAAATAGTTGTTTGTTGTCCTAAAGAATGGGTTAGCTATGCTGAAGATTTACTTGAAAAATATAATATTGATACAGATAGAGTAGAAGTAACAGCTGGTGGGTCTACAAGAAATGATACCATTATAAATGGTTGTAAGTTGATTGAAGAGAAATATGGATTAACTGATAAAGATATTATAGTTACTCATGATGCTGTTAGACCATTTGTTAATCAAAGAATACTTGATGATAATATTAAACTTGCTAAAAAGTATGATGCTGTTGATACAGTAATTCCTGCAACAGATACTATCGTATATTCTAAAGATGGAAAGATAATAACGGAAATTCCTGATAGAAAAGAATGTTATCAAGGACAAACTCCTCAAACATTTAATATTAAGAAGTTAATGGAATTATTTGATTCTTTAACTAAGAAAGAAAAAGAAATATTAACTGATGGATGTAAGATTTTCTCATTAAAGGGTGAAAATGTTGGGTTAGTTGATGGTGAAGTATACAATATTAAATTAACAACATTATATGATCTTAAGATAGCTCGTGCTATTTTAATGGGAAAGGATGAAAAATGATAGCACAATCTTATAGACTTTGTTCTCCTAAACAAATTAGAACTGATTTTATAGATTTACCTCTTCCAAGTGATGATGTACTTGTAAGGCCATCTTATCTTTCTATTTGTGCAGCTGATCAAAGATATTATCAAGGAAGAAGAGCTCCAGAAGTTCTTGCTAAAAAGCTTCCAATGGCGCTTATACATGAATGTGTTGGTAAGGTAGTATTTGATCCTAAAGGTGAATTTAAGCCAGGAGATAGTGTTGTTATGATACCAAATACTCCTAGAGAAACAGATTCAATTATTAAAGAAAATTATTTAAGAAGTAGTTTATTTAAATCTAGTGGTTATGATGGATTTATGCAAAGTGTTGTAGATATCGAAAGAACTAGAATTATTAAATATACTAAGATTGAGGATAGAATTGCTGTTCTTTTAGAATTATTAAGTGTTGCTATGAATGCACTTGAACATTTTGAAGGATATAGTCATATGAAAAGACAAACTATAGGTGTATGGGGAGATGGAAGTGTTGGTTTTGTAACAGCACTAGTTCTTAAGAAAACATTCCCTAATGCTAAAATAATAGTTTTTGGTAATAGATATGAAAAACTTCATTATTTCCAATTTGCTGATGAAACATATCAAGTTGGAGAAATTCCTGAAGGTGTAACAGTTGATCATGCATTCGAATGTGTAGGTGGAGCTAAAGCTGAATATGCAATTAACCAAATAATCGATATAATAAATCCTCAAGGAAGTATTGCATTAATGGGTGTTAGCGAAAATAATGTACCATTAAATACAAGAATGATTCTTGAAAAAGGTTTATCAATTCTTGGTAATAGTAGAAGTGGTTATGAAGATTTTGATGCTTCAATTAAATTTATTGAAGAAAATGAAGATGTACCTGACTACTTAAGTACTATAATATCAAGTGAAGTAGAAGTACATAATGTTAATGATATACATTCTGCTTTCCAAAATGACTTAAATAATAATTTTAAAACAATAATGAAATGGGAGATTTAATATGAGATATATAAAAGGATTTTTACAAAGAGTGAAGAGACTATTTTGTATAATCATTTATAATTATTATGTTAAAAGAACTGATTTAGATGATAAGTTAGTACTATTCCTATCAGATTCCAGAGAGCATATCTCTGGAAATTTTGAATATATATATAACTATTTAAAAGAAAATAATCCTGAGTATAAACTTAAAAATCATTTGAAAAAGTCTTTAAAAACTAGAAAAAGTTTTAAAGAAAAAAAGTTATTATTGAAGGATATAGCTAAAGCTAAATATATACTTGTTGATGATTTTTATCCATTAATTTATCCATTAAAGATAAGAGAAAATGCTAAATTAATACAAGTATGGCATGCGATGGGAGCTTTTAAGACAGTAGGTTATAGTAGAAATAAAAGTAAAGAAGGATATAATAATACAAGTTTAACACATAAAAATTATACTGATACAATAGTTAGTTCTGAAAATATAAGAGGAAACTATGCTGAAGCATTTGGTATAGATATAGAAAAAGTACATCCTTATGGTGTTCCTAGAACAGATATATTCTTTAGTGATGAATATAAAAAGAATATAAGAAGTACTTTATATAAAAAGTATCCTCAATTTAAAAATAAAAAAGTTATATTATTTGCTCCTACTTTTAGAGGTAAAGGACAAAAAAGTGCATATTATGACTATAGTTTAATAGATTTTGATTTAATAAAAAAGAATTTTTCTAAGGATTATGTATTCTTGGTAAAAATGCATCCATTTATTAAAGAAATGCCTGATATTGACTTTGAAAATGATGACTTTTATTATGATTTAAGTAGTGAAAGAGAAATAAATGATTTATTATTTATAACAGATGTATTAATTACTGATTATAGTTCTGTTATATTTGAATATTCATTCTTTAGTAAACCCGTTATATTCTATACACCAGATTATAAAGATTATGATGGTAGTAGAGGATTTTATTATCCATTCTCTAAATATACTTATGGAGATGTAGCTCATAATAATAAAGAACTTATTAATTCAATTAAGAATGGAAAAGTTGATAAAAAGAAACTTAAAGAATTCTTTGATTTCTTTTGTGGAGCTTGTGATGGAAAGAGTACTGAAAGAGTAGTTAAGAAATTAATAACAGGGGAAAAAGATGATAGTATTAATTAAAATATTTAAGTTTATTCTTAATATTATATATTCTATATTTAAATTATTTAAAACTAAAAATAGAATTACTTTTATAAGTAGACAATCAAATAGTGTTAATATTGATTTTGTTTTACTAGGTAGAGAGATTAAAAAAGAAATGCCAGGATATGATGTAGTATATTTATGTAAGACATTAGATTCTGGTCTTCTTAATAAGATAAAATATATATTTCATATGTTTAAACAAATGTATTTTATAGCTACTAGTAAAGTTGTTATACTTGATTCTTATTGTATTATTATAAGTAATTGTAAACATAAAAAGAGTTTAACTGTTATTCAGATGTGGCATGCGATGGGTGCATTTAAGAAGTTTGGACTTAGTGTAATAAACAATAATAATGAAAGGGTTAAACATGTTGATAATAAAAAACTTGCGAGTGTTATGAATATGCATAATAATTATGATTATATATTTGCTAGTAGTCAATATTGTATAAAATTCTTTAGTGAAGCATTTGGTCAAGATGAAAATAAGTTTAGAGTATATCCACTTCCTAGATTAGATTTAATGGTAGATAAAGATAATGTTAAAAAGGTTAGTGATAAAATATATTCTAAATATCCTAAACTTAAAAATAAAAAGAAAAATATATTATATTGTCCAACTTTTAGAGATGGAGATTATGATTATAAATATATAAAAGAATTCATAGATAATTTTAATTATAAAAAATATAACTTAATAGTTAAGTTACATCCACTTACTAAGTATACTTTTGATAATAAAGAAGCTATATTTGATAAAAGTTTTAATACTTATGAGATGGTATTTGTATCTGATAAAGTTATAAGTGATTATTCAGCTGTTATATATGAGGTAGCTATTATAGGTAAACCAATGATGTTTTATGCTTATGATAAAAAGGATTATGTTAATGATAGGGATTTTTATTTAAAATATGATAAAGAAATGCCTGGTAAAATATGTTTAAATTTAGAAGAATTATATAATGAAATTGATAATGATAATTATGATATGAATAAATTAAATGTTTTTAGAAAAAAATATATAAAAGAATTTGAAAAGAGTTATACAAGTGATATAATAGATTTTGTGGAATTGTGTGTGAGGAGTAAAAATGAAAAAATTAAAACAAAATATTAAAAAGAATTGGAAGACATATTTACTTTATACATTTTTATTTGTATTCTTATTTGTTCTTACTTATTTCTTTCCTTATTCTAATGATGATTGGGCTTGGGGAAGTAAAACAGGTTTAGAGAGATTAGATATATGGTTTAAAGATTATAATGGTAGATATCTAGGTAATTTACTTGTTATATTGTTAACTAGAAGTAATATTTTTAAAACTTTATTAATGACTATTACATATTTTGGTATTGGTTATTTAATAAAGAAAATAGTTAATAAAAATAATAATGGTATTATGGTGTTCTCTATATTAATGTTATTCTTAATTAATAAATTTGTATTTAGAGAAACTATTGTTAATACTAGTGGATTTATTAATTATTCATTTAATATGTTATTAGTATTAATATTTATTGCATATATTAAGGATGCATTAAAGAAAATAGACTTTAAAGAAAAATGGTATAATTTAGTCTTATTATTTATATTAGGTGTTTGTAGTACATTATTTATGGAACATATTACTACATATTTATTAGCATTATGTGTAGTACTTTGTATTTATTCATATATTAGATATAAAAAGATTCCTAAAAGTTATTTAATATATTTTGCTGGTGTAATAGTTGGATCTATAATTATGTTTACTAATGGTGCTTATTTACATGTGGTAAAGGGTGATGATTTTTATAGAACAGTAACAACTAAACAATCAATTATTGTTACGATGGCTAGAAATTATTTCAATAAAATACAAACTAATGCATTTTCGCGTAATTTAGTTATTAACTTTGTAGTTAGTGCATTTATGTTAGTTTTAAGTTATAAATTTCTTGTTAATAATAAAGTTGTTAAATGGAAAAAAGTTAGTTTACAACTATTAAATTTAGTTAGTATATTCTATAGTGTATTCTTAATGTTAGGAACTGAGTTTGATTTTAAAATAATTACTGGTAGTAGTCATTATTTTACTGGATTTGCGACTGCATTTTATTGTTTGTCATTGTTATTAATGGTAATATTAATGTTCTTTGATAAAAGCAAATATTATAATAGAACTATTGGTTATAGATTAATATTCTATATGGTTAGTATAGTTATAATATTAGGACCATTATTAGTATTAACTCCAGTTGGACCAAGATGCAGTTTACCATCTTTAGTTATGTATATATTAATGGCTAGTGAACTTTATAACTTATTAATACAAGATAAAAGTGGATATATAACTAGAATTTTATTAGTTATACTTGTTATAGTTCTTTCATCATATTTATACATTTATCATAGTATATATGTGAGTAATAATGAAAGATATGAAATTGTTAAAAGACAAGTTGAAGCTAATATGAATCCTATTTATATTAAAAAAACTAGATTTTATAGTTTCGTATGGAAGAATAGTCCTGTAAGTGATACATGGGATAAGAGATTTTTAGATTTTTATGGTTTTGATACTAAGGCTGATGTAAAAGTTTTAGAACCAAACGATATTAGATATAAGTTATTATTTACTGAAGACTATAAATATAAAAATCTAATGGTAGTTGCTCATCCAGATGATGATCTATTATTTGGTGGTACTGAACTTATGAAAGATGATTATGTTGTAGTTTGTATTACTTGCGGTGTTAGTGAAACTAGGTTAAGAGAATTCAAACATATGATGAGTTACTTTGGTGATGAATATATAACTCTTGGATATCCTGATTTAGTAGATGGTAAAAAATCAGATTGGGAAAAAGAGTATAGTTCAATTACGAGTGATCTTAATAATATAATAAAACTTAAAAATTGGGATAAGATAGTAACTCATAATCCAGAAGGAGAATATGGTCATATTCATCATAAGATGACAAGCAAAATTGTAACAAGTTTAGTAGATGATAAATCTAATTTCTATTACTTTAATAAAACTTATAGTAAAAAATATTATATTGAAAATAATGTACCTAAAACATTAGATGAAGAAACTTGTAAGAAAAAGAAAAAATTATTTGATAAGTATTACAAATCACAAGTTAATTTAAAAGTTAGACATTTAAGTGATTATGAAAAAGTAACACCTTATAGTGAATGGATGGAAAACTTTTCAAATCAATAAATATGAAATGATTATTAGTCTTACTAGTAATCATTTTTTATGGCTTTTATTCTATAAATATGGTAAAATTGATATACGAGGAGTTATATGAAAAGATTTATAAATGATTTAAAGAAGTATAAGAATTATATATTATATGCAACATGGGCTGAACTTAAAACAGAAGTTATTAATTCATATTTAGGGTTCTTATGGATGATATTAGAACCATTAGCATTTATGCTTATATATACATTTATTGCTAATATTGTATTTAAATCTCATGTTCAATATTTTCCAGTATTTGTATTTATTGGTTTATCTATATGGAATTTCTTTAATAAGATGGTTACGTGTAGTGTAAAATTAGTTTCTAGTAATAGAGATACAGTTACAAAAGTATATATACCTAAGTTTGTGTTAATTCTTATTAAGATGGGTGTTAATGCATTTAAGATGGCAGTATCATTCTTATTAGTAGCAATATTTATGGGTATTTATAAAGTACCAATTACTTGGAATGTATTATGGTTTATACCTATAATTATAACAGTACTTGTGTTTACTTTTGGAGTTTGTACTATAGTTATGCATTTAGGTGTATTTGCAGAAGATTTAACTAACTTAGTAAATATAGCACTTAGATTAATATTCTATATGACAGGTGTGTTCTATGATATTAGTACTAGAATACATAATGTTGTTTATAGAACAATATTATTAGATTTAAATCCTATAGCTAACTTTATTTATAATATGAGAAATGTGCTTATATATAAGAGTGCTCCAGTTGGAATGTGGACATTAGTATGGTTTTTAGTAGGTATATTGATATGTATGCTTGGTATTAATACGATATATAAATATGAAAATACATATGTAAAGGTGATGAAATAATGAAGAAAGAAGAAATGGCTATAACTGTAAAAGATTTACACGTGTATTATAGAGATATGAATAGATTCTCTTTGAAAAAGGGAGGATTAAAAAATAGAGGAACTGGTAAAATATTTAAAGCAGTAAAAGGTGTATCATTTGAAGTACCAAAGGGACAAATACTTGGTATATGTGGTAAGAATGGTAGTGGAAAAAGTACTTTATTAAGAGCAATTTCTGGTATATTCTCACCAGATTCTGGAAGCATTAATTTACATGGCAATAGTATTTCATTATTGTCAATTGGAGTAGGTTTTCAAAAACAATTAACTGGATATGAAAATATATTTTTATCAGGTATGTTACTCGGATACTCTAAGGAACAAATAGAAGAAAAAATTGATGATATTATAGAATTCTCAGAACTAGGAGATTTTATATATAGACCTGTTAGAAGTTATAGTTCAGGTATGCATTCAAAATTAGCGTTTTCTATAACGGCTATACTTGAAACAGATATTATGCTTATAGATGAAGTTCTTAGTGTAGGTGATATTCATTTTAAAGAAAAAAGTTATAATAAGATGAAAGAACTTATAAGTAATGATGATAGAACCGTTGTAATAGTTTCGCATAATAGCAATACTATTAAAGAACTTTGCAATAAAGTAATATGGCTTCATGAAGGATTAATAAAAGATCAAGGTGATCCTAAAGTTATAATGGATAAGTATGAAGCATTTATGAAAAATGAAGGGTAAACAAAAATAACTTAAAATTTAAGTTATTTTTTTATGTAAGAATTTTCTAAATTCTATCTTTTCTTTTTAATCTTAATGTTCCTGTAAATGTTCCTTTGTATGGTTTACCATCAAGTGTCCCACTTAATTGTGCAGTTCCATCATATATGTCTTCTGATTCTTCTTTAGTTGGTTGTTTTACTTTTTCTTTATTTAGTTCTTTAAAATAATTTTTTGCTTTCAAAGCATAATTGTTTTGGTGAATATATTCATCAAATTTTTCTTTAGTAACTTTTCTTACGCCTAAATTAGAAGGGTAGTCTGTAGTTAGCTTCTCACCAGTTACTAATTCGGTTACTTCAATTTCATTTCCAGTACATGCTATATAATAAGGTATTAAGGATATATCATATATTACTTGAGTCATTTCATTATGCTTAGCTAGTTTATTTTCATCTAAAGGTGAAAACATACTTCCACTATATATAATTTCTATTCTTTTACATTCTCTTTCATATAGGTATGGAAGTTGTTCTTGTAATAACCCTAATAAATCTTTACCATTATAATAAATAAGATTATCGTAAACTGGTATTAAAAAATATTTAGTTGTTTTTTTTATATAATCTCCTTTGCATCCTCATATTATAGCAAAGCATGTTATAGTTGTAAACTAATGTAAAATCAATTGTTAATAAATTGTTAATTTACTATAATATAAGGAAATGGAGAAATATATGTATGATGTAGTTATTATTGGCGCTGGACCTGCAGGTAGTACACTTGCTAGACAGATTGCTAAAACAAATAAAAAGATATTAATAATTGATGCAGAAAATAAAAAAAATAAAAAACCATGTGGTGGTTTATTAGCACCTGATGCTCAAAAAGAACTAGCACATTATGATTTAGTAATTCCTAAGGATGTATTAGTAAGTCCTCAAATATTTTCAGTTAAAACTATTGATTTAGTAAGTAAACAAATTAAGTATTATCAAAGATATTATTTAAATATGGATAGATATAAGTTTGATAAATATTTAGTATCTTTAATACCAAAAAATGTTAAAAAAATAAATGGTAGAGTTGTTAAAATAGAAAAACATGAAGAATATGTTATTGAAATATTAGAAAGAAATAAAAAAGAAACAGTAAAATCTAAAATAATAATAGGCGCTGATGGATGTAATTCTATAGTTAGAAGAACGTTCTATAAAAATAATATTATGAAATATATGGCTATACAAGAATGGTATAAATGTAACGACTCAAGTAATTCTTTTTATTCATGTATATTTGATAAAACCACAAGTGATAGTTGCTCATGGTTAATACATAAAGATGAATATTTGATATATGGTGGGGCCTTTGATATAAAGAATTCTAAAGAAAAGTTTTTAGAACAAAGAAATAGATTATCGAAATTTCTTGATATTGATCTAAGTAAACCAGTGAAAAAGGAAGCGTGTCTTGTTTATAGGCCTAAAAAATTTAGTGATTTTATAACTGGTAAGGATGGAGCATATTTAATAGGTGAAGCTGCTGGATTTATAAGTGCCAGTTCTTTTGAAGGGATAAGTAGTGCTATTAAAAGTGCATCTATTTTATCTGAAATAATAAATGAAAATAATAATATAAAAAAAATAACTAAGGTATATAGAGTTAAAACTATTAAACTTAAAATAAAACTTAGAATTAAAGTTATTAAAAGATGGTTTATGTATACAAGTATTGTTAGAAATATAATTATGAAACTTGGTATAGATACAATCAAAATAAATAAATAGATTTATTTTTTATATAAAATTTGATAAAATAAGTTAGGTGATAAAATAAATATGAATATATATGATTTTGATAATACTATATATAATGGTGATACTAATAGAGATATATTACTTTATTCTTTTAAAAGACATCCTTTTTTGGTCATAAAGGCATTAAAGAAAACTAAAAAGTTAGAGAAGGAATATAAACGTGGTATGGTGTCTTTTGAAAGAGTTAAAGAAGCTATGCTTTCATTTTTGTTCCAAATAAATGATTTAGATAAATATATTGAAGGATTTGTTAATTCTCATATGAAGAATATTAAACCTTGGTATTTATCTAGAAAAAGTAATTATGATATAGTTATAAGTGCTTCATATGAGTTATGGATTATTCCTTTTTGTAAGAAACTTGGTATTAGATACATAATAGCTACTAAAACTGATAAGTATGGTAACATATTAGGTAGAAACTGTAAGGGAGATGAAAAGTTAAAAAGATTAGCTGCAGCGATACCAAATGCTCAGATAATTACTTCTTATAGCGACAGTGAAAGTGATTTACCAATATTAGAAGTTGCTAAAACTGCTTATGTTGTTGAAGGAAATAAATTGATACCTTATACTAGAGGTTATAATTTTAAAAATAAAAATTAATATCTTAGAAATAAGATATTTTTATGTGTTAACTA
>CAKOJC010000033.1 GCA_934088535.1 uncultured Bacilli bacterium
TCATTAATTATAAAGATATATCTATCTCTATTAGTTAAATCTTTTTCTATTATTATTTTAGAATCTTTAAAGTATTCAGTAGCAATATCTTTTATAAGATTTCCTTGCCACCATCCTATCTCAAAAGCAATTATAAACTTTTCATTTAGAAATGGATTAATATTAGATATTATTTTTTTATAGAAGCATAATCCATCTTCACTAGCAAATAACGCAATATTTGGTTCATACTTCTTAACTGATTCCATTATCTTTTCATCAATATCTATATATGGTGGGTTACTTATAACTATATCATATTTACCAGTTACTTCACTTAACATATCACTTTTAATAAACTTAATATCTAAGTTATTTTCTTTAGCATTAATTTTAGCAACTTCTAAAGCATCACCTGATATGTCAATAGCAGTCACATTAGAATCCAATTCTTTACCTAAAGCAATACTTATAGCTCCACTACCAGTACCTAAATCAAGAATATTAACTTTTTTATTAAATAGTATCTTTGAATAATTTATAGTCTTCTCTACTAAATATTCAGTCTCATATCTAGGTATTAATACATTTTCATTAACATTTATTTTATATCCATAAAAGTTAACGTATCCTATTAAATATTGTATTGGATAACCTTCTAATAATCTTTGATAATCTTTATCTATATCTTTACTTACTTTAATTAATTCTTCACATTCAGGACGACTAAATCCTAAAGACATTAATTTATTAATCATTATGTTCTTCAAGTCTCATTCTTTCATCTTCAGCTATCAATGCATTAATTAAGTCTTCTAAGTCACCTTCCATAATCTTATCTAAATGCATTACTGTATAGTTAATTCTATGATCAGTAAGTCTATTTTGTGGATAATTATATGTTCTTATCTTTTCAGCTCTGTCTCCTGTACCTATTTTACTTCTTCTTTCATTACCAAGTTTTTCATCTTGTTCTCTTTGTTTTAAATCATAAAGTCTTGTCTTTAATATTTGAAGTGCTCTTTCTTTATTCTTTATTTGACTTCTTTCTACTTGGCAATAAACTATTATACCAGTTGGTATATGTGTAACTCTAACCGCAGAGTCTGTAGTATTAACACATTGTCCTCCAGCTCCACTACTACGAGTTATATCTATTCTTATATCACTATCTTTTATTTCTACATCTATTTCTTCTGCTTCTGGCATAACTAATACTGTCGCAGTACTTGTATGTACTCTACCAGCAGATTCAGTTTCAGGTACTCTTTGAACTCTATGAGCACCACTTTCATACTTAAGTTTTGAATAAACACTTTCTCCACTAAGCATAAATTCTATTTGAGAATATCCTCCACTTTCACCAGGTACTTCATGAGTTACTTCAAGCTTCCATCCTTGCTTTTCAGCATATTTAGTATACATTCTAAATAAGTCTCCAGCAAAGATATTAGCTTCATCTCCTCCAGCGGCACCACGAATCTCAATGATAACATTCTTTTCATCATTAGGATCCTTAGGTAAAAGCATTATTTTTAATTTATTTTCTAATGTTTCTTTTTCTTTATGTAAATTATCTATTTCTTCTAAAGCAAACTCTTTCATTTCAGGATCTTTGCTCATTTCTTTAGCAGCCTCTATATCATCTAAAACAGTATTATACTTTTTATAAGCTTCTACTACTGGTTCAATAGAATTTTTTTGCTTAGATATAGTTTGCATCTTTTTATAATCGTTATATACTTCTGGTTTTAATAATTCATCACATAAATTATTATATCTTTCTTGTATTATCTCTAATCTTTCTTTCATATTTCCTCCCTTTATTAAATATTTAAGAAAGTATCGCTACAAGTCAGATTCGTCTTCATATCCTTCATCAACAATAACTAAATCCCTTAAGTCATCGTCAGTATCATCATCTTCAGTTTCATCAATATCATCATAGAAGTCACTTTCATGTTCTTCCATATCTTCTTCTTTTTCTTCAAGAGTATCTTCATCATCTTCAAGTTCTTCTTCAAGTTCCTTAATATTGATTTCAGCAGTATGATTCTCTCTTAAATCCCAATATCCTTTTTCAAGTTGAATAAATCTCTTTTCAGTCGCAAGTAATGCAAAGAAATCAGCTATTTGATTTTCAAATGCATCCTCACCAAGATTAAGTTCATCACATATTATCTTAAATATGTCATTGATCTTCATCTTTTTTCCTTTTTCTTTTAATATTATATATGCAATGTCATCAAATGGCATTGTTTCTAACTCTTCTTTACTTACAGTTTTAAATTTCATTATTTATTAAGCCTCCTTAAGACTATTTTTTCTTTCCCTTAAAATTATACATATTTTTTTATATAAATCAAGTATTTTTTATAGATTTACAATACATAATAATTAATGGTGTAAATGATATGAAAAAATTACTATTATTAACTAAAATATTTATATTCACATTTTTCTCTATTATTATAATAATTTTAAGTCTTTATGCTTATGCTTTTATCACACCTAAGTTCAATATTAATACAAGTAAGAGTATAACTTATTATGATAAATATGGTAATGATTTATTCCAAGAAAGAGAAAAAAATGATTATGTAGAACTTTCTAACATTAGTGACTATGTTAAAAATGCTATTGTATCTATTGAAGATAAAAACTTTTATAATCATAAAGGTTTTGACTATTTAAGAATAGCTAAAGCTATGTTTGTAAATTTAAAAAGTAAAAAAATTAAAGAAGGAGCCTCTACTATTTCTCAACAATATATAAAGAATTTATATTTAACTTTTGATAAAACATGGGAAAGAAAAATACAAGAAGCTCTTCTTACTTTAGAATTAGAAACACATTATTCAAAGAATGAAATACTTGAAGGATATTTAAATACTATAGATTTTGGCGCTGGTAATTATGGAATTAAAGAAGCAAGCAAATATTATTTTAATAAAGAGCCCAAAGATTTAACTCTTGCTGAAGCTTCAATTATAGTTGGAATACCTAAAAATCCAAGTTATTATAACCCGATAGCTCATTACGAAAATGCAAAAGATAGACAAAAAGATGTACTTTCTAGTATGGTTAAAAATAAATTAATTTCTACTGATGAAATGAATAAAGCATATAATGAGGAATTAAAATTATATGGAAAGAATGATAAAGTTGAGCTATCAAGTATATATTATTACAAAGATGCTGTGTTAAAAGAACTTTCAAACATAAAAGAAATACCATCATCTCTATTAGATATGGAAGGTCTTAAAATATACACTAATCTTGATAAAGATGTACAAAAAAACTTAGAAAATAACATTGATAAAGAAATGAAAGACACTACTTTACAGGTAGCATCTGTAGTAATAACGCCAACAAATGGTAAAATAGTTGCTCTTATTGGTGGAAAAGATTATTCATTATCAGAGTACAATAGAGCATACTCTTCAAAAAGACAAGTCGGATCTACTATAAAGCCATTTCTTTATTATAGTGCTCTTGAAAATGGATTTACCCCATCAAGCACATTTTTAAGCGAAAGAACAACATTTAATTTAGGAGACACTATGTATTCTCCAAGAAATGCAGGAAATATCTACGCTAATAAAAATATTTCCATGTTATCAGCTATTGCATATTCAGATAATATTTATGCTATGAAAACACATCTCTTTTTAGGAACAGATATGCTATCTAAAACAATAAAACGTGTTGGTATCAGAACAGAAGTAAAAGAAAATGCATCTTCTGCTCTAGGTACAACTGAAATAAATATGATAGACTTCTCTAATGGATTTATTACTCTTGCCAACGAAGGTAAACATGAAAGTCCACATCTAATTGAAAAAGTAACCGACAATACAGGTAAAATACTTTATGAATATAAATATAACGAAGATTATGTATTAAATAAAAAATACGTATATATTCTAAACAACTTATTAACATCAACTTATAATTATAGTCTTATTAATTATACTTCTCCAACACTGGTTAGCATAGGAAATGAATTAAAAGGCAAATATGCAGCTAAGAGTGGTAGTACATCAACAGATTATTGGACTGTTGGATACAATAAAGACTATTTAATGCTTGTTTGGGCCGGAAATGATGATAATACTGATGTAAAGTCAAAAGACTCTAAAATAACTAAAAAAATATGGGCAAAAACAATTACATCTATTAAAGATAATAAAAATGAATGGTATGAAATACCTAAAGGAATAACAGCTTCATCTATTGATTCTATAAGTGGTGAATCAAGTAGTAAAGGCTTTGTCTGCTACTATGAAAAAGGATCAGAACCAACATATGATATAAATTTTTCCAATATAAAAGACTCTTTAAATTAAGAGTCTATTTTTTTATTCTTCTATTTTAGTTCCACAATTACTACAGAACTTACCAACAGCTATTTCTCCACATTTAGGACATTTCTTTGGTTCAGGTACATCTTCAACTTTAACTTCTTCATTATTAAATATTGTGCCCATTTCAGGTTGATTAGTTTCTGGTTTATAACCGTTTACATCAGTACCATTATTAATAGCACCCATCATATTATTAACAGCTCCAGTAGCCATATTCATACCCATGAATCCCATCATAGCACCATTTTCATTAGAAGATGCATTTCTTAAAGCATCAGCAGAAGCACTAGCTATTAATCCAGATTGTAAATTCTTATTTGAGAATATAGTAGCTTCATCAATCTTATTTACTTTAACCATAGATTCATCAGTAAGATTAATATCTCCAATAGCTACATCTACTACTTCTAAACCAAAATTCTTTTTCCAAGAATCATCTAAACATACATTCATTTCTTCAGAAATATCACCATTATATAGACCAATATCTCCAAAAGATACTTTATGTTTTCTCATAACAACAGTAATTGCTTGAGTTAATTTTTCAATAAATTTAGATTGTAATTGACTACCAATAACATCTTCATAATAAACAGTATCAGCAGCATTAGCTCCTATAACACTATTTACTAACATAATTGGATCAGCTACTTTAAAAGCATATTCTCCAAAGAATGTAACTTCTAACATACCATATTTTTCATCAGTAATCTTTCTAGGTTGTGGTGAACCAAATTTATTACCCGCGATAGTTAATAGATTTACATAATAAACTCTTTGGTCCTTAGCAGTTTGTCCTCCATATGTAAAACGTTTTCCAATAGTCTTAAATGTATCTATAATTCCTTTTCCAAGACCACCAGTAAATATACTAGGTTCACTACTAGTATCAAAATAGAATGTACCTGCATCTGCAGTAAATTCCTTTATTTCTCCATTTTCAATAAGCATCATTGCCATACCTTGAGGTACTACAATAGTACTTCCATTAGTAATAATACCATCACTTGGATTGCTATTACCATTTCCATGATTAACAATTCCTCTTTGTATTAATACATTTTTTGCAATAGTAGGACAAGTCACAAACTCTTTAAATTGATCTCCAAGAGCAGTAGTAGTAGCCCCTGATAATGCTTTTATTAATCCCATAACGATTACCTCTTTTCTATAGTTCTAAATTAATTATAACATTTATATTTTCTTAGTAAATATTTTTTTATTTTAAAATGTAAAGTAAAACACACTACATAGGTGTGTTCTTATTAATTTCAATAACAATTTGATATTTATCAGTTAAATCTACTTCACTAGTTTCAATCAAACTACTAACTTCAGATAAACTACTAACAAAATCTCTAACTTTATTAATTACCTTTGGTAAATCAACTTCACCATATTCATTAAGTAATGAATTTTCATCGACTTTATCCTCTTCTTCCTCTTGTTCTTCTGGAAATTTATATGGATTAAAGTAAGGTTCATTAGGCTTAACTACTGGCTCACCTGGTTGTTCATAATTATTAGTAAATTCTACTGGTTCAGTTTCAGGCTTCTCAAATGTATTAACATCATTATTTGTATTTTCACTTATAAATGGTGTTTCCATACTACTTGGCATTTCACTAGTACTTTGATTTATATTTTGAACACTAGTATTTTCATTAGTTCTCTGAAATGGATTTATTATTTCAGTATCATCAGTATATTCAGTCAATGTAGATGTTTCTGGCTCAATAGATACCACATCAGGTACTTTTATATCTAAATACTCTTCTACTGGATTATTACCAATAACTTGTTCCTTTGATTCAACAATTGGTTCTGGTTTTAAGAACTTTTGAATATCAGCTGGTAATTCTTCTTTTTCGATTTTATCTTTATTCAATAATTCACTAACTGCTTCTTCTGTTTGTCTAACAGTTAATTTTTCGCTAGTAATTCTATGTAACAAACTCTTTTGTAAATCTTCATTATTAAGTGATAATAAACTTCTAGCATGTCTTTCAGATATTCTATTATATAAAAGAGCATCTTGCACTTCTTTTGGTAAATTCAAAAGTCTCATTTTATTAGCTACTGCTGATTGACTTATTCCAAGCTTAATAGCTATATCTTCTTGAGTAAAACCTCTATCCATTAGTTTTTTATAAGATTGAGCTTCCTCAATAACAGATAAATTCTTTCTTTGAAGGTTTTCAAGTAAAGCTATTTCAGCACTAGTATTATCATCTGTATTATTTATAATAGCAGGAATCTTTTTAAGACCAGCAATACAAGAAGCTTTATATCTTCTTTCACCTGCAATTATTTCATATTTTTCTCCAATACTTCTAAGCACTATAGGTTGAATTACACCATATTTAATAATAGAATTAGCAAGTTCATTTAATTCTTTTTCATCAAAAGCAAGCCTTGGTTGAAATCTATTAGGTATAATATCTTCAACAGGTATATAATAAATTTTATCTTTATTCTCGTCCATAATCTCTATCCTTTTTTCCTACTATATATTCATTTTAAAGCATTTTAAAGATTTTATCAAGTTAATAACTAGATATTTACTATTTATTTTTATACATTTTTAATAAAGAATTATAACTTCTAGGATACTTTTTATCAGTTACTTTTTCTTTTTTATATACAGGTATTACTCTATAAGCTTCATTAATTGGTAAATTATATACTTCTTTTTGAATTAGTTTTATACCAAGTTCTTTTTCTAAATAACTATATTTCACTAACTCTTCTTCACAATTAGATTTTAATGGAACTAAAACGCCATCTATTTTTACTAAAGATGTAACCATTTCAAGTATCATAGGTATTGATGTAACAGCTCTACACGTAACAATATCAAATTTTTCACGTTCTTTAGAACTATAATTTTCAATTCTATCATTTATTACAGTAACATTTTCTAATTTCAAAGCATCTTTTACTGCATTTAAGAACATACATTTTTTTCCATTAGATTCGACTAATGTAACATTTATTTTAGAAAATACTATAGCAAGTGGAAGTCCAGGAAAACCAGCTCCTGTCCCAAAATCACATAAACTTTTCTCCTCGTTCAAATCTACTACTTTTGATAAACATAACGAATCATAAAAATGTAACAAAAATACATCTTTTTCTTCAAGAATAGTAGTCATATTAAATTTATTATTCCATTCTACTAACATTTCAAAATAAGTAAAAAACTTACTATATAATTCTTCACTTATCTTAATATTTAATTTATCACAATATAATATAAACTCTTCTTTAGTCATTATTGTATTCCTTTTTTAAATAAACTAATAACATAGTAATATCAGATGGATTAACACCACTTATTCTAGACGCTTGACCTATAGTTAAAGGTCTAATCTTACTAAATTTTTGTCTTGCTTCAGTAGCTATATTAGGTACTTTTTCATAATCTATATCTTCAGGTATTTGTTTATTTTCAAGTTTTAACATCTTTTCTACTTCAGCTTTAGTCTTATCTATATATCCTTTATATTTAATTTCAATTTGAACCATATCAGCTATCTTTTTATCATATGACTTATTCATATAATCAAGTAAAACACATATATCAATTTCAGGTCTTTTTACTAAATCTTTTAAAGATGTTCTTCCATATATTTTAGATGAATTAATACTTTCTAAGAACTTATTAACTTCATCTGTAGATGTTAAATAATTATTCTCTAAATAGTCTTCTAATTCTTTCATATCATTAATCATCTTAGTAAATATTTCATACTTTTCATCATTTATAAGACCAAGTTTTCTACCATAAGGAGTTAATCTAAGTGCAGCATTATCATGTCTTAAAAGTAATCTAAATTCAGCACGAGATGTTAATAATCTATATGGTTCAGTTATACCTTTATTAATCAAATCATCAATAAGAACACCTATATATGCTTCATTTCTTTTTAATATAAATGGTTCTTTTCCTTGTAATTTCAAAGATGCATTTATACCAGCCATAAGTCCTTGAGCAGCAGCTTCTTCATAACCACTAGTACCATTTATTTGTCCAGCAGTAAATAAGTTTTCTAGTACTTTATTTTCTAATGACATCTTTAATTGTAATGGATCAATTGCATCATATTCAATCGCATAACCATATTTAGTTATTACTACATTATGAAGACCATCCATAGTTTTTAAAAGTCTTTCTTGTATTTCATGAGGCATAGTAGTAGAAAAACCACCAACATAATATTCTATATCATCACTACGTTCAGGTTCTAAGAATATTTGATGTCTATCTTTATCATTAAATTTAACTACTTTATCTTCAATAGATGGACAATAACGAGGACCTATTCCTTTAATCATTCCACTATATAAAGCACATTTATCTAAGTTGTCCATAATTATTTTATGAGTTTCTTTATTAGTATAAGTTAAATAACAAGGAGTTTGCTTATTAACATCATATGTTGCATCATAAAAATTACTAAATGTAAGTGGTTCTTTATCTCCCTCTTCTATTTGTATTTCATCAAAGTTAATACTACTCTTTAATATTCTAGGAGGAGTACCAGTCTTTAATCTTATTATATTTATACCATTCTTTTGAAGAGAATCACTCAAATACATAGAATTCTTCTCTCCATGAGGTCCACCTTTATGCTTTTCATGACCACACATGATATCAGAATTTAAATATGTTCCAGTTGTAAGAATAACAGCTTTACTTTCTATTCTTTCACCATCTTCAGTAATAATTCCACATACTTTTTTATCTTCAACAATTAGTTCTTTAACTATTGCTTCTTTAATATCTAAATTCTTAGTTTCTTTTAAAGTTTTTAACATTTCTTTAGGATAATTAACCTTACATCCTTGACATCTAAGTGATCTAACACCAGGTCCTTTTTTAACATTAAGCATCTTAATTTGAAGATGAGTTTTGTCAGCACAATAACCCATTTCTCCACCTAATGCATCTATTTCACGTACAACAATACCCTTTGCAGAACCACCTATTGATGGATTACAAGGCATATCTGCTATATTATTTATATTAATTGTAATAAGCAAAGTCTTTTCACCCATTCTAGCACTAGCTAAAGAAGCCTCACATCCAGCATGACCTCCACCAACAACTATAACATCATATTTCATTATTTATCATCTACTTTCCAAGACAAAACTTACTAAATATTTCATTTAACAAGTCCTCACTACCAACTTCACCAGTTATTTCACCTAAAGTTTCCCATAATCTTTTAACATCTATTTCAATCATATCTACTTCTAAATCATTATTAACAGCATTTTCAATTTCATCAACTATACTTAATGATTTATTTAATAAAGCTATTTGTCTAGCATTAGATATATATGTATAATTTGATTCAGCAATAGATTTTAAATCAAATAACTCAGAAATTTTTTCTTTAAGCTTTTCTATCATATCACTATCAAACGTCGAAATATTAATAGAATTATAACTACTTAGTTCATCTGCTTTATAATCTTTTTTCTTATCATTTTTATTATAAACTACTAATATTTCCTTATCTTTAATTTTATCAAGTACCTCTTTATCTTCCTTATCAAATCCATCTTCACTATCAATAACAAAAAGTACTAAATCAGCTTCATCTATCGCATCAACACTTCTTTTAACACCAATAGCTTCAACTACATCATTTGTTTCTCTTATACCAGCAGTATCTAATATATCAAGTTTAACTCCATCAATCATTAAAGTACCTTCCACTATATCACGAGTAGTTCCTTTTATATCAGTAACTATAGCCTTATTTTCTTTTAATAATGAATTTAAAATACTACTTTTACCAACATTAGGTTTTCCAACAATAACAATTTTCAAACCATTTTTTATTAACAAACCTTTTTTACTATTTTTAAGTAACTTATTCACTTTTTCTCTTATAAATTTATTTGTTTCATTTATCATTTCTTTAGTTACCACTACAGCATCTTCATACTCAGGATAATCTATATTAACCTCTATATTAGCAATTAAAGCAAGAACCTTCTCTTTTAATTCATTTATTTCACAAAAAATAGTTTTATCAACACCTTTAAGTGCCATCTTTCTTGAACTCTCAGTTTGAGCATTTATAAGGTCACCAACTGCCTCAGCTTGAGTTAAATCAATTCTTCCATTTAAAAATGCTCTTTTTAAAAACTCACCAGGTTCTGCAAGTCTAGCACCGTTTGATAACACTAATTCCATAACTTTATTAACAGAAGCACTACCACCATGTACACTAATTTCAACTATATCTTCAGTAGTAAAACTTTTAGGAGCTCTAAATACAGATAAAAATACTTCATCAATTTTCTCTTTTTCTTCCATTATAAAACCATAATGTACTGTATGACTTCGTACATTACTTATATCCTTTGAAAATATTTTATTTGCTACATTTATAGAATCTTTTCCACTAATTCTAATAACATTAATAGAACTTTCCCCAATAGTTGTAGCTACTGCTGCTATAGTGTCTTCCATACATTAGTCTCCTTTTTCTTCACGCTAGATTATAACACATTATAATTAATATGTAAAATAAAAAGTATGCATTTCGCATACTATTCATCTTCTTTATTCTCCGTGTATTTAATAACTACACATCTGTTTGGTTCTTCTCCTTCACTTTCAGTTTTTATATATTTAAAACCTTGAAGTGCTGAATGAACAACTTTTCTTTCATAAGAATTCATAGGATCTAACTTAACATCAACCTTTGATAATGTTACATCTCTAGCTATTTTTTTTACTTTCTTTTCTAAGAAATAATTTTGTTTTTCTTTATAACCTTCAACATCAATTGTAATATTTACATATAAGTCAATTGCATTTAATACTGCTTGTCTTACATAGGTTTGAATTGAATCAAGTATATGACCATTCTTTCCAATTAACAATGAATTATTTTGAGAATGTAATCCATAATAAATTTGTCCATCTCTAATTTTAGTTTCAACATTAGCATTAACTCCCATAGAAGATAATAATTCTTTAATTATTTCTTTTCCTACTTCAGCAACATCACTAATCTTAATAACTTCAAGTGTATATTTTTTTCCACTAAATAATCCACCTTTTTCTTCATATGATCTAGTAATTACATCTTCTTCTTTTAATCCTAGTTCATTTAACGCCTTATCTAAAAGACCATCTTCACTTTTAGCTTGAAATTTATACTTCTCCATATTACTACAACTTACCTTTCTTTAATATCAAGTTTTGAACAACAGTAAATCCATTTGACACAATCCAATATAATGCGATAGATGTTGGTAAAGTAAATGATACCATTGATATAAATACAATCATAAATGTACTCATCATTTTCATTTGCTTAGCTTGTTCAGCATCTCCACTTACATTCATATTCTTAAATGAGAAATATGTTGCACCTATAATTAATAATACAAGAATTATATACCAATAATTACCAGCTTTAAATCCTTCAAGTGGTGTAGTACCTAAATTAAATACTAAGAAATTCTTTTCAAAGAAAGCAGGCACTCTATATACAGCTTCTAAAAATGCAAAGAATATTGGTAATTGTAAGAATGAGAATAAACATCCTGATAATGGACTAATATCATATTTTTTATAGATAAGTAACATTTCTTGACTTTTAGCCATCATAGCATCTCTATCTGCTTCTTTTCCTTTATACTTTTTCTCTAACTTATTTAAATCTTTTTGAGCTTTTTGCATATTTTCACTCATATTAACAGATTTTTTAGATAATGGAAACATTATAGCTCTAAGTATAAGTCCAACGATCATAATTGCTACACCATAGTTTTTAACAAGTAATCCAACTTTAACAATAACCCAAGCTAATGGTTTTACAAATAATGATGTCCACAATCCCTCATAACCACCTGAATTGATTTTCAAATCCTTACATGCAGGTAATTTTTCATAATCAACAATTAAATTATCCTTATTAGTTTCATATATTTCCTTTAATTCAGAACTTTCTGGTTTACATACTATATTTGAAACATAACTTTTCTCTACTTTCTCTCCATCAATATCAATCTCTGTATTAAATCTCTTAGTACATCCACAAAGTGTTAACATTAATAGAAGAACAATAGCAATTTTCTTCTTCATTATTTTTCTCCTCTCAATAATTTAAGTAATTCACTGCTTATTTCTTGATACGAACTACCTAAAATGTTAGTCCTTAATATTATAACATAATCATTAGAAGAATTAATAACATTTTTCATTAATATATCTTTAACTCTTCTTTTGTATAAGTTTCTAGTATGAGCCTTTCCTATTTTTTTACCAACACTTATACAAAATCTATTATATCCTAAGGAATTTTTGGCAAAATAAAGCACAAAAAATTTATTATATTTTTTGTTAGATTTTTTTATTATTTCTTGTATTTCTTCATTCTTTCTTACTATAAATTTTTTATTCATATCTGCCTCTAGAAAATATTATATAAAAAAAATTACTTATTTTAAAGTAATTTATTTATTTTGATAATTCTTTTCTTCCTTTTGCTCT
>CAKOJC010000034.1 GCA_934088535.1 uncultured Bacilli bacterium
CGTTAAATATATAACAAACATTTATATTATTAAGAGTTTATTTTTCTTATTTTGTGTATTAAACTCTACAATTAATTCATTAATAAGTTCATTCATGTTTTTTTCTAATTTTTTCTATTAGATATATTATTACAACTCACTATCTGTTTTAATATTAATATATCTAACATTAAATTTTCCATTTTCTTTGTTATTCTGTATGTCATAACTTTTTCCTTTCTTTATTGACTATATCCATCTAATTTAGTGCCATAATAATGTGCCATAATTACATCGAGTGCCATATAAAGTGCCATAAAATTTAATGCTTTATAATAAGTTATGATATTTTATAATACTTTTAATATAAATTAAAAACACGCATAAATACTGGCTTTATAGCGTGTTTTCTAATAATCATTATGGTGCTGAAAGTAGGAATTGAACCCACAACCTACTGATTACGATTCAGTTGCTCTACCAGTTGAGCTATTTCAGCATTGGTTGCCTCAATAGGATTCGAACCTATGATGCTGGAGTCAGAGTCCAGAGCCTTACCACTTGGCCATGAGGCAATATAAGTATTATTCATAAGTAAGCATAATACTTTTCTTAGAATAAACTAAATCAAGTAATTCTATATTTAAATATATATCATATAAATTCTTATTTTTAGTTAATTTAAAATCAATATCTCCTTTACTAATATCACTTGGTATATCATTTACTTCATAAATTATTTCTTCAACTGAATCTCTTAAAGTAATTTCATCCTTTATATCTTCAAGTTCATCTTTACTAAGAGAAGTTCTAAGTTCTAACATTATATCTCCTAAATCTTCAGAACTAGTTTCTATTCTTAAAGTAAACGTACTCATGATACCACTTTCATTTTCCCATAGAATAGTTGTTTTATCAGTTAATCTTTCATTATCAATCTTCAACATAAATACACACTTTCATTTAAAAAGACTTTTAAAAGTCTAAAATACATATTTGGTGGAGATGAGGAGTAGCGAACTCCTGTCCAAGATTCATCCCAGTAGAACATCTACAAGTTTAGTTGGTTTTTAATTTCAAATAATAATGTAGATTGCCAACTTCTCTTATTATTCTAAGTTTGCTAATTATTCTTTATAAACCACAAACAAATTTATAATATAGCTCACTTTATGACTCCCAACTTAAAACTCGTGAGCAAAAGTTAAAAGTGGAAGCTCCGTTTTACTTAATTAAGCAAAAGCTGGAGAGAAATTAAAATCGTTTCCGATTATTTTTATTTTTGCATTTAAAGTATGCCTACTACTTGCATTCTACCCAGACATAATCCTGTCGAATCAATGCATCCCCATATGAACCAATTATATCATAATATATGTTTTATTACTAGATTTATTGACAAAATACCTATTTTTTCTTACAATTATAAATATGAAATATAGTGCATTAAAAATTGTTGAGTTAATAATAGTGAATTTGATAACACTTACTAGACTAGTAGGTGCACTTTTGCTACCAGTTATATATATTAAATATGGTGCAAGCATATGCGCTATATGGACAATAGTACTATTTGCAACAGATGCAATTGATGGTTTTTTAGCAAGATCACTAAAAATTTCTACTTTTTTTGGAAGTGCAATGGATGGAATTAGTGATAAATTATTAAATGCAATATCATTTATTATTCTTGGACTTCAATATAATATCATGTTAACTCCATTAATATTAGAATTAGCAATATTCTTAACAATATATTCAACATATAGATTTGGTGGAAACATTCAATCAAGTAAGATAGGAAAAACAAAAACAATAATACTAGATGTATGTGTAATATTAAGCTTTGTTTTAATGAGTTTACCAGCTTTAAATATAAATAATATTGTTATAAATCATTTAATTCATAACACCGGTATTTACATAGCATTACTAGGTTGTATTATTACTATTTCATGCATAATAACTTTAATGGATTATAATAAAAAGAATAAAAATACTAGAAATAATAAAAAACTTACTCATATTAAGTATCAACACAGAATTAAAAAAACTTCAAAAGAAGTAATAAGTGATTTATTTAATACAGAATACTATAGAAAACATAAGAATGAACCAATAATGAAACAATTTTATAAAACTAAAGTAGCAAAGTAAATTGCTACTTTTTTCTTTTAATATAAATAAATATATGCTACAATTATAATCAAGGAAGTGATTAAATGAAAAAGAAAATAAGTATATTTCTTATAATCATAATTGCTGTTATGGGTACGATACTTATTTATAAACACTTTGATAAGAAAGAAATAGATAAAAAAAGTGTTACTAAGTTTTCAGATGAATATGCTTTAGTAGACAAAGATAATGTATTTGTATATTCAAATATTGATGAAATAGTAAATTTACTTGAAAATGGTACTGGAATTGTATTTTTAGCTTTTCCAGAATGTCCTTGGTGTCAAAATTATGCTAAATATTTAAATGAAGTAGCAAAAGAAAATAATATCAAAAAAATATATTATTTAAATATTAAACATGATAGACAAATAAATTCTAATAAATATACTAAGTTAGTTAAATTACTTGGAGATTATTTATATGCTGATGATAGTGGAGTAGCTAAAGTATACGCACCTGATCTAACTTTTGTTAAGAACGGTAAAATAATAGCACATGATAATGAAACATCAATAACTACATCAAGTATGAAAATAGAAGATTACTGGACAGAAGAAGCTATATTAGAATTTAAAGATAAAATAACGAATTATATAAGAGAATATGATATAACATGTTCTACTTGTAATTAGGAGGAAAATAAAATGTATTGGCAATATTTAGTTATAATATTAATTTTATTATTAATATCACTTGTAATAATTAAAATGAGAAGAAAGGATTTCCACGTAGAAATAAATAAACTTATTCAATATTTAGGTGGTAAAGATAATATATTAGATGCTCAAATAAATCTTTCAAGACTAAAAGTAACATTAAAAGATATTTCTATAGTTAATAAAGAAGGAATACAAAAATTAGGAGCTAAAGGTATAGTAGAAATAGATAATGAACTTAAAATAATACTAGGACCTAATTCAAAACAATTAAAAAAATATATGGCTGATTTAAAATAAAGATATATCATAAAAGTATATCTTTTTACTTGTTAAAAAATTATATCTAAAAGTATAATATTTGTTATAATAGTTTTACGAGGTAATTATGGAAAAATTAGAATGGAATTTAGAAGAATTATTTATTAATACTGAGTCTATGTATAAAGAAATAGAACATATAAAAGAATTATTAAAAGATATAGAAGTATATAAAAATATTGAATTAGATTCTAAAACTCTATTAGAACTTTTAAATAAAAAATGGAAAATAAAAGAATTGAGTAATAATGTTTTAGTATATGCTTCCCTTATGTATTATAAAAACGTTAATGATGAAGAATGTATTAAGAATAAAAAAGTTGCTGAAGAATTTAATAACGAAGTTAATGCATTGCTTAAGTTTATTGATAGGAATATATTAGATTTAGGATTAGAAAAAGTAATTAGTTTTATAAAAGAAAACAAAGATTTAGAAGTATATAAACTATCACTAGATAATCTATTTAGATTACAAAGTCATATAGTAGGTGCCGAAGAACAAAATGAAATCAAAGAAAACAATAATCGTATAAATGAAGAATTAAGCAAATATAATAATTTATTAAAGAGTATTAAATATGGAACTATAAGTATAGATGGTAAAGATATAGAGTTAACATCTTCTAATTTTGCTAAATATATATCATCAAGAGATAGAGAAACAAGAAAACAAACATATTTCAAGGTAAATGAATCTATAAAAGAAAAACTAGATAGTTTTAAAGATATATTGAGTTCCATCTATGGATTTAGAATTAAGAACTCTAATATAGAAAAATATAACTCAGTATTAGAAAAAGTATTATTCGAAGAAAATATAAACCCTGTAATTATAGAAAAACTAATAAAGGTAGTAAATGATAATATAGACTTAATGTTAAAATATATAAATATTAAATCAAACTTATTAAGTATTGATAAACCACATTTATATGATTTAAATGTTCCTTTAGATAATAATTTAAAGATAAAATACGATATCGAAGATGCAGAAACTATAGTATTAAACGCATTAGAGCCTTTAGGAGAAGAATACCTAGATATAGTAAATATTCTATTTGATGGACACATTGATGCACTACCAAATGAAAATAAACATCAATCAATAACTTTTTCATGGAACACATATTCATTTATGAACTTTAGATCATCATATGTAGATATTAAAAATATGATACACGAACTAGGTCATATAGTTAACTATTATTTATCAAAAGAAAAACAACCATTTATATTTGAAGATAGTACAATATTCGTTGGTGAAACAGCATCTATAATAAATGAAATTCTATTAAATAGATATTTATATAGGAACTCTAAAACTAAAGAAGAAAAAATATTCTATCTAAGTAAAGAAATAGAAAATTATATAACTTCAGTATTTAGACAAACAATGTATACAGAATTTGAAGATAAACTATATTCTATAAGAGAAAAAGAAGAATTAACAGAAAGTATCTTATATGATAGTTATAAAGAAATAGTATGTAAATACTATAAAGATAGTGTAGAGTATGATGATTTATCATTTATTGAATGGTCAAGACTAGGTCATTTATATAGATGGAGTTACTATCCATATAAATATGCGACTGGATTATTAATTGCAAGTACAGTAGTAGATGAACTAGATAAAAAAGAATTAACTAAAGAAGAATATATAAAATTCTTATCTTCAGGTAGTAATAAATACTCATTAGATTTACTAAAACTACTTAATATAGACTTAATAAATACAAATGTATTAGAAAAGGGATTCAATGTTATGAAAAGTGACATAGAAGAATTAGAAACACTACTTAAAGAAGAATAACAATTATTCTTCCTTTTTTCTTTCAAATTCATTTAGACTTATATTTTTTAAAGAATATAAAATACATTCGTTAATAATTCTATTAATAGATAAATTTGTTTTAACGGATAATTTTTCTAATTCTCTAAAAGTTGATAATTTCAATCTAATAGTTTTCAAAATAGATTTCTCATTATCAAAATTAGGTAATTTAAATTTTTCCATTAATACACCTCTTAATAAAATTATATATTAGTGTATTACATATAGTAAGTTACACAAATTGTAATACACATTTTATATCTAGTATGATATAATCAAGTTAATGATTGTTTTATAATTATGAAGCTAAAAATTTATTGTGTGAAAGTGTAAGGTGAGGTTTATGTGCGGTATCGCAGGTTTTTTAGATAATACAAAAGGTAAAAAGAAAATAATCAAGAATATGACTGAAAGAATAGCTCATAGAGGTCCTGATGCTGAAGGATTTTATACTGATGAATATGTAGCTTTAGGTCATAGAAGACTATCTATAATTGATTTATCTACTGGTAATCAACCAATGTTTAATGAAGATGAAAATCTAGTTGTTGTATTTAATGGAGAAATATATAATTATCCCGAATTAAAAGATAAATTAAAAAAGAAACATAAATTTGCAACTACCAGTGATACAGAAGTATTATTACATGGATATGAAGAGTGGGGTAAAGACTTACCAAAGAAACTAAGGGGTATGTTTTCTTTTGCTATATGGGATAAAAAGAAAAAAACTTTATTCTGTGCAAGAGATAATTTTGGTATAAAACCATTCTATTATTATCGAAATGATGACGTGTTTATGTTCGCATCAGAAATAAAATCATTCTTAGAACATCCATCATTCAAAAAAGAATTTAATCAAGATATTTTAGCATCTTACTTATCATTTAGTTTTACACCTACTAATGAAACATTCTTTAAAAATGTTTATAGATTAGAACCAGGTTATAGTATAACTATTAAAGATGGAGAAATTACTAAAGACAGATTCTATAAAATAGAATTCAACGAAAAATCAAGAAGCTACGATAAAGCAGTAAAAGAAATAGCAGATGCTATGAAAGACTCAGTAGAACATCATATGTTAAGTGATGTAGAAGTAGGTTCATTCTTATCAAGTGGAGTAGACTCTTCATATATAGTATCACTAGCTAAACCATCTAAAACTTATACAGTTGGTTATGATATACCAGAATATAATGAAATAGATTATGCTAAAGATTTAACTGATAAATTAAATATAACAAATGTTTCTAAAAAGATAACTAAAGATGAATATATAAAAGTTATACCTAAGATTATGTATATGATGGATGAACCATCTTCAGATCCAGCAGCAATAGCATTATTCTTTGTAGCACAACTAGCAAGAAAAGATGTAAAAGTTGTATTGTCTGGAGAAGGAGCAGATGAATTCTTTGGAGGCTATAATACTTATGGACAATCTAAATACATGAGAATGTATAATAAGATTCCTTATTATATTCGTCACATGATTGCTAAAATAGCATCCAAGTTTCCAGAAGTAAGAGGAATAAACTTCTTAATAAGACAAGGAACTACTTTAGAAGAAAACTATATAGGTGTTAATAGAGTATTTGGACACAACGAAATAAAGAAAATGTTAAAACTTAAAAATCAAATAGATAATAAAGATATAACTGCTCCTATATACGAAGAACAAAAAGGAAAAAGCGATATCATAAAGATGCAAGCAATAGATATAAATTTTTGGTTAATAAAAGATATATTACAAAAGGCAGATAGAATGTCTATGGCAAACTCTTTAGAATGTAGAGTACCATTTATAGATAAAAAAGTATTTGGTGTAGCATCAAGTCTACCAGTAGATTATAAAGTATCAGCATCTACCACAAAAGTAGCTTTAAGAGACGCAGCAAAAACAGTAATACCAAATGAATCATATAAAAAGAGAAAACTAGGCTTTCCAGTACCACTTAGAAAATGGATGAGAGATGAAGACTTATATACTGAAATTAAAACTACTTTTAGTAAAGACTTCGTAACTGAATTTTTTAACCAAGATTATATAATTAAATTATTAGATCAACATAAGAGTGAAAAGAAAGACAACTATAAAAAAGTATGGACTATCTATTGTTTCTTAAAATGGTATGAAATATTCTTTATAGAAAATAAACAATATAATTAAAATCACTTTCAAGTGATTTTTTTGTTTAAGACTTATGATATAATAATTATAGAATATTTAATTGAGAAGGGAAGAATATATGAAAAAGAAAATATTATCTATTTTATTATGTATAACAATTATTATTGGTTTTACTGGCTGTACAAAAGAAAATGTTAAGATAAGAGAAAGCGAAACTAAGCAAATAAAACTAGTAGATTATAGTAATGACTTAATAAAACTAAAACTACCAGAAGGATGGAAAGTAGATACTTTAGGTGATTACATTCATTACACAATTAAAGCATATAATCCAAGTGATGAATCATATCAATTTTTCTTTAATTTAAAAACTGAAGGATATAATAAGTCACAAGAAGCAAAAGAATGGCAACAAAAATATTATCCTAATGAAGTATTTGCTAAAACATCAGTATTATCACCTAAAACAACTGAAGCATTCTACAAGATATTTAATGATTTAGGCAAACTTAATAACACAAAAGATTTTACTTTTCCAACTATAAATGACTTTAAAGTAGTTGATAAACTTGGTACTTCACAAATAGGTGGAGACATCTTAAGGGCGACATTTACAAACAATGATAAAAAAGAATTAGAAGGACTTTTCACAGCATACGTTTATGATGCAGGACCATATTATGTAACTAAAAATATAACAGGTGGAAAGAAAATAGACATTTATACATTAAGTGTTTATGATGCAATATTTGTAAGTGCTCCAAAAGATGAACTTGTTAACTGGGAAGAGACACTAAATTCAATTGTTTCATCACTAGAATTTACAGATACTTTTATGAATGGCTTTGCCAAACAACAAGATGCAGTAATGAAAGACTTTAACTATGTGAGAAGTGTTTGTAATCAAATAAGTAATGGAATAATGGATTCATGGAATAAGAGAAGTGCTAGTTATGATATAATGAGTCAAAAACAAAGTGATGCAACACTTGGATACGAAAGAGTTTATAATACCGATACAGGTGAAATTTATAAAGCATATAATGGATTTACCGATGACTATGATGGTAATAAATATAAATCTATAACAGATGATATGTATACTAAAGGAATAAGTGGATACATTGAAAAATAAAGGATATTAAATGAAAAATAAATTATTAGTAGTAGGAATCATAATAGTACTAGTATTAGCTATAGTTTTTACAAGAACAAAGTATCCAGATTTAAAAGAAAATGCTATAAGTTTCAATATGGGAGAATATAAAAGTAATATAGATGATACTATATATGGAAGCTTAAACTACAATAATAGAACCTACCTTCCATATGGAACTTTAAAAGGACAAATAAGAACTAAAGATATAAAAGAATGCATAGGATACATAGTGCAAGATGAAAATAGTTCATCATATACAAATTTAAATGATAAAGATACAAGAGTATATACACTAACAAATGATAAAAATGAAAACTTCTTGATGGTTTATTACATAGGTACAACTCTTATGAATCAACCTGACTTTTATAGAACATTAAATACAAAAGATAAAAAAATAGAAGTACCCAATTTCATAGATAAAGAAGATTATGGATACTGGAGTTAATAATGAAAGAAAATGAAAAAGAATATAGATGGTGTTTAGTGGGGAACATAATTGATAGAAGATTTTATGGTGAAAATCACGAAATAAGGTACGGAACAAAAAACTTTTCATCCGGTACTAAAGTATATATAGCACCACATCAATGGGGAGATGGAGGAGAACAATTAGTAGTATTTGGTAACCCAAGACATAAAAAAGGATACATAGAATGTGTTATAGAAAGAGATTTTATATGTAACTTTAGAGCAGTAAGAATATATTCACCATTACTATTAAAAAGAATTAAAAATTCAAAATATTCTTGGTGGACAAATGATGATAAAGAATTTATTGAAAAAATAGCCAAGGAACTAAATGATTTTAACAAAGATAATAAAAAAGTAATATATAATGAAACAAAAGAAGAATTTTTATCAAGTTTATCAAGATTACATACTACAGAGTTAGGAGAAGAAAGAATAAAAAATAACCTTAATTTAGATACTAATGATGTAATAGAATATTGCAAAAATAAACTAAAAGATAAAAATGCAAAGATATATAGAGAAGGTAAAAATTGGTACTGTGAAACAGACAATATTAGAATTACAATTAATGCATGTAGTTATACAATTATAACAGTACATATAATAAATAACTAAATGTCAAAACATTTTTACAAAACTCTAAAGATATTTGATAGACAATTTGTAAGCATTTGATATACTGCTTATGAAAGGAGAAAAAAGAATATGAAAATTAATGAGAAAATATTATTATTAAGAAAAAAAGAAGGACTTTCTGGAGAAGCCTTAGCGGAAAAATTAAATGTATCAAGACAAACAATATCAAATTGGGAAAGAGGAGAAACATCACCAGACTTATCACAAGCAATTTTACTATCTAAAATATTTAAGGTTAGTTTAGATGACCTAACTGATAATAAGTTAGAACTAGAAACAAAAGATGATCCTAATAATATTTTAAAAAACTTAGTAGGAAAGAAATGCATATTACTTGTAGATGATGATTATATGGATGGGTATATAGATAGTAATAAAAATGTATTAGTACAAGATGTAAGTAATAGTTTCATAAAAGTAGAATGTAAAAAAGGTAAAGAAGTAATAAATAAACTTATTGATATAGACATTATAACTTCTATAAAAGTTCTAGAGGAGGAAAATAAATAATGGATTATTATTGGTTAGTATTATTAGTATTTGCACTAGGATACTTTGATTTAAAAAAAGATATAAAGAAAATACTTACATATCAAAGTAAAACTGAGAAAAAGGATTTCACTCTATTAGAAAAACTAAAAGGAAAAGAAATACAAATAGAAGTAGATAATGATGATATTATATCATTTGATAACACAAGAAAAGGAATATTAAAAGACTTTAATGACATTTGGTTAATACTAGAAACAGAAGATAAAAAAGGAAAGAAAACACTATATTATAGAATGATTAATATCAAAGGAGTAGTAGAAGTCAAGTAAAGGATTAGTTATAAAAAACTAATCTTTTTTATGATATAATTATTGTATAATTTTAACTAAACTGGAGGTGATAAAATGAACAAAACGTATATGTGTATTGATTTAAAAAGCTTTTATGCATCAGTAGAATGCAGAGAAAGAAACTTGGATCCATTAGATACTAATTTAGTAGTAGCGGATGAATCAAGAACAGATAAAACCATTTGTTTAGCAGTATCACCTTCACTTAAATCTTATGGACTAGGTGGAAGATGTAGATTATTTGAAGTAAGACAAAAAATAAAAGAAGTTAACTATCAAAGAAGAAAAAATAATCACTACAGGAACTTTACTGGAAAGTCATATATCGCTTCAAAGTTAAATAATGATCCAAGCCTTGAACTAGATTTTATAGCTGCAGTCCCTAGAATGAAACTATATATGAAATACAGTACTAATATTTATAATGTCTATTTAAAATATATTGCTCCAGAAGATATATTAGTTTATTCAATAGATGAAGTTTTTTGTGATATAACTAATTATTTAAGTTTTTATAAGATGACTGCTGAAGAATTAGTTATGAAGATTATAGAAGATGTTTATAATACTACTGGTATAACAGCAACCGCAGGAATAGGTACAAATATGTTCTTAGCTAAAGTAGCAATGGATGTTACAGCTAAAAAGATGAAACCAAATAAGTTTGGTGTAAGAATTGCTTCACTTGATGAAATGAAATATAAAAAAGAATTATGGAGTCATAAACCACTAACGGACTTCTGGAGAATAGGCAAAGGATATGCTAAAAAACTAGAAGAAAATGGTATGCATACTATGGGAGATGTTGCAAGAATGTCTATAAATAATGAAGACTTCTTATATAAATTATTCGGAGTAAATGCAGAGTTCTTAATAGATCACGCTTGGGGATATGAACCTTGCACAATAGCGAACGCTAAAAAATATAAACCTGGGTCAAACAGTATTAGTCAAGGCCAAGTATTACACTGTCCATATAATTATGAAAAAACAAAACTCATAGTAAGAGAAATGACAGATAACCTAGTACTTGATTTAGTAGAAAAACATCTAAAAACTGATCAATTTGTTTTAACTATTGGCTATGATGTAGAAAGTTTAACAACACCAGAAAGCGCAAGAAAATATCGTGGTGAAGTAACTATTGATGCATACGGAAGAAGAGTACCAAAACATTCACACGGAACTGCAAATATAGATCATAAAACTTCTTCAACAAAAGTAATAACAAGTGAAATAATGAAACTCTATGATAGAATAGTAAATCCAATATTATTAGTTAGAAGACTAAACTTAACAGCTTGTAATTTAGTAAGCGAAGAGATGGAAGATAAACCAATAATAGAACAAGTAGATTTATTTAGTAATTACGAAGAAATAAGTAAACAAAAAGAAAAAAGCTTAGAAGACGAGATAGAAGAAAAAAAGATTCAAAAAACCCTACTAGATATTAAGAAAAAGTATGGAAAAAACTCTATTCTAAAAGCAATGAACTATGAAGAAGGAGCAACAGCCAAAGAAAGAAATGGTGAAGTAGGAGGACACAGAGGATGAATAATTATGATGATATTATTAATTTAGATAGACCTGTTTCTAAACATCCATCTTCAAGTATGGAATCTCGTGCTTCTCAGTTTGCTCCATTCGCAGCATTAGTCGGATATGATAGTGAAATAAAAGAAACAGCAAGACTAACTGACAAAAGAATAAATTTAGATGACAGTCAGAAAGAAATAATAAGTGATAAACTAAACTATTTAAATGAGCACTTAAATGATCAAAATGAAATAACTGTTACATATTTTGTAAATGATTCTAAAAAATCAGGTGGAAAATATATACAAAAAACAGGAATAATTAAAAGAATAGACTTGGTAAATCAAAATATAAAATTTACTGATAATACTATTATAAATATGAAGGATATTACAAATATGAAAGGAAAAATATTTGATGAAATATATAATTAAATTATTGTATAATAGAAATGTATATTAAGAAGGTGAATTATGAATTTAATATTTAGTATTATGGGCTTAGTTGGTGGACTTTTATGTTGTACAGGAGACATATTATTTGATTTAAAAGGAAAAGGAAACAAGAAACTAGGTACTTCAAAGAATATTGATAGTAACTGGAGTGAGATGTCAGAATGGAGATTTGGAGCATCAACTGTAATAGTAGTTCTGGCTGATAAAACTAGAATAACACATATAGAAGACGGAAGTTTAGTTATAGGAAACCTAATGAATGCAGCTCATAGTCTAGGTATAGGTTCTTGTTGGATTCATAGAGCAAAAGAAGAATTTGAAACAGAAAAAGGAAAAAAACTACTAAAAGAATGGAATATACCAGATAATTATGTAGGAATAGGACATTGTATTTTAGGCTACACTGAAGGACCACTTTCAGAAGCAAAACCTAGAAAAGAAGATTATGTAACAATAATAAAGTAGGAGGAACAATGAAAGAATATTTGAAATACGTAATTAGTACGATAGTTTTTGCATTAGTTTATACTTTAGTATCATATTTACTTACAAAGAATATAGATTTTAAAATGATAATAATAACGACTATCGTATATGCTATATCTTATACAA
>CAKOJC010000035.1 GCA_934088535.1 uncultured Bacilli bacterium
AAAGTAGTAGATAAACATTCAACTGGTGGAGTAGGAGATAAAATTACATTAATAGTTTCTCCAATAGTTGCTTGTGCAGGTGTAGCTGTTCCTAAAATGAGTGGAAGAGGCTTAGGTCTTACAGGTGGTACAGTTGATAAACTAGAAAGTATTACTGGATACAAACTAAAACTAAGTAAGAAAGAATTCTTGCGTATGTTAGATACAGTAGGCTGCGCAGTAATAAGTCAAAGTGAAAAAATCGCAGTTGCTGATAAAAAAATATATGCTCTTAGAAATGAAATAGGAGCAGTAGATTCTATACCACTTATCGCAAGTTCAATAATGTCAAAGAAAATAGCTAGTGGAAGTGATGTAATAGTAATAGATCTTAAAGTAGGTAAAGGTGCATTTATGAAGAACATAAAAAGTGCTACTTCACTTGCTAAGACAATGGTTAAAATCGGAGAATACTATGGTAAGAAAGTAATATGTACTCTAAGTGACATGAATATCCCACTTGGAAGAAATATAGGTAATGCTCTTGAAGTAAGAGAAGCGATAGATTTCTTTAATGGAATTTATGATAAAAGGTTATATGAATTATCAGTATATATATCAAGTTTAATGATAAGTAGTGCTAAAGGAATAAGTCAATCAAAAGCTAAAAAACTAGTAATTAACTTACTTGAAAGTGGACATGCTAAAAATAAATTCTATGAATGGATTAAAGCTCAAGGTGGAGACATTAAAAAATTAAAAGGCAAAGCTAAAAAATTCATAGTAGTTTCTGAAAAAGAAGGATATGTTAACAATATTGATTCATTAAAATTATCACAACTAGTATTTGATTTAGGTGCTGGAAGACACAAAAAAACTGATAAAATAGATTATAGTGTCGGAGTAATTCTAAATAAAACATTAGGTGAAAAAGTATACAAAGGAGATATATTAGGTACTATCTTCTATAATAAAAAAGTAGATGATATGGATAAACTGCTAACTGATTCATTCAAAATAGAAAAGAAAAAGAAAAGACCAAAGAAAATAATAATAAAAACTATAAAATAAATTCCAAAGTGAATTTATTTTTTTATATTGTAAATACTATTAATATGAAAAAAATAATATTAAGTATTTTCTTATTAATACCATTTAGTATTAATGCTATAGAAAGAATAAAAATTAATAATGAAGACTTATCTCCAATATTTGATAACAATATAAAAGTATATAACTATTTTACAAATAAAGATCAAATTAAAATAGAAGTAACTTCATCTAAAGATGAAATAGTAAGTGGACATGGAATATTCACTTTAGAAAAAGATGAAGAATCTTTTATAGTAACTTCTAATAAGTATGGAGACTTTAAAATAAACGTATTTAAAAACTATAAGAATAAAACTGATATAAGTGAAATACTAAATATAGATATTAAAGGATATAATCTTAATTTTAATAAAGATGTACATGAATATAATCTAAATATACTTGATGAAGAAATATTAGATATTAATTATGAACTTTCTAATGATTCTTCTAAAGTTAATATAATTGGTAATGGTAACTTTAATAAAACTAAAAATGTTATAAAGATAACTCTAGATAATAAAGAAGAATATACAATAAATGTATTTAAATCACAAAATGTATCTAAAGTAGAGAAGACTACTACTGAAGTTAAAACAATGAGTTATGCAAAAAAAGAAATAGTAAAATTTATTATTGTTACTATTTCTTGTACATTAATATTTTTATTTTATAAGTTTTTATTTATCTCAAAAGTTACTTTGCATGTTTTACCAAATACTCTTCATAAGTAACATTTTCAGTATATACTTTAGTAGCTAAATCTACTCCTAAGTATCTATAATGCCAAGGTTCATAGCCATATCCAGTTATGAATTCTTTTCCTTTTGGATATCTTTCTATAAATCCATATTTATATGAATTTGCTTTAAGCCATTTATATTCTTTAGTTTGATCAAAACTTTCTTCAGTACTATTAAGGTCTACTGCTAAACCTAATTGATGTTCAGAGTGTCCGGGCTTAGCTGAATATATTAAAGCATGATCTAATCCGTTTCTTTTAACTGAGTTATTAAATAAACCACTTTGAGTACTTTCAGTTCTATATCCTGATATAACAAGTAAATTAAGGCCATCAACTCTAGCAGCATCAATCATTTTCATTAATGGTTCAGAAGCAACTTTTTTAATTTTATGACCACGAGAACTATAATCTTTACTTAATGTAACTAAATCTTTAGCCTCATAATTACTAGGTAACTTATGATATTTATTTACTAAAGCATCCACATCATCATAATTAGTTATTTCATCCATCTCTGTATAAAACTCTACATCAAGACCAATCTCTACATATATAACAATATTATCTGTATCATATTCTTTATGTTTATTATAATAACTTTGATATCTACTAGTTTTTTCTACTTTATAATAAGGACTAGCAATAAATTTAGTAATATCTTCATACTTTTCAGTTAATAAATACTTTTTAACATCCACATTACTAACCTTAGTAGATATTACATCTATATCTTTAACATCATAACCAAGAGCTAATAACTCCTCTTTATATACATATTCTTCTTTATTTATTTCTTTTCCTCCGCTTGTATCTTTATCATTATCAGGATTATTTATATCTCTAATACATAGAAATCCACCCCATAATATAAGAACACATACTATTATAAATACCATTCTTTTAAGTACTAATTTAACACTTTTTTTAAGATGTTTTTTCTTAATCATAACCAATCACATCCTTATATTTATATTATACTATTAAGACTAGTATTTTAAGAATATTTTTTTGAAAATTGACACTTTAACTTCATATTTTACACACAAACAATTTTTATATTGTTAATGAAGGGACGTGAAAGATATGAAGAAAAAAATAATAATATTGTTAAGTATAATCATTGTACTTATTTTAGCAATATTATTACTAATTCCAAAGAAAAAAAGTGAAACTGAAACTAAGTACAAGGATGTAAAAGTTAGCACACAAACTATTACAAATACTCTAACAAGTACAGGAGAAGTAACAAATGATACAGTTATTGAATATTTAAATACATATAAATATTTTAGTGCTATTTATTATGAAGTAGGAGATTACGTAAAGAAAGGTAGTACGATAGTTAAATATACTAATGGAACATACTATAAAGCACCATGCGATTTAGTTATTACTTCTTATAATGTACCAGACTCTAAAGAAAAAATTAAGAGTAATAACTACATAGAATATAAAGGTTTAACTGATTTAAAAATGTCAATATCTATAGACGAAAGCGATATTAATAAGATCAAAAATAATCAAACAGTAACTATTACTTTAAATTATGATGAAACTAAAACATACGAAGGAAAAATTACTTATATAAATAATATAGGTTCTTACTCTTCAAGTGGAACTAAGTATACTGCAGAAGTGTCATTTACTAATGATGGTAATATAAAACTTGGCATGAGTGGTAGTGCTTCTATAGAAATAGAAAAGAGCGAAAATGTAATAGCTGTTCCAATCGAAGCAGTCCAAACTAGAGGAACTGAAAAATATGTTTTAGTAGTGGACTCTAATAATGAAACAACTGAAGCAATAATTACAACTGGTATATCTAATAGTGCTTATGTAGAAGTTAAAAGTGGACTTAGTGGAGATGAAACTATAAGGATGATTAGCACATCTTCAGAAGACACTAATATGTTTAATAGAGGTAATAGAAACTTTGACTTTGGTGATATGGAAAGACCAAGTGGTGACTTTAAACCAAATGATAATGGTGGAAGAAGAGACCAATGATAAAATTAGAACATATATCAAAAACATATACACTAGGTACTGAAAAAGTAAAAGCACTTGATGATATAAATTTAACCATCAAAGAAGGAGAATTCATTTCAATAATAGGTCCATCAGGTAGTGGCAAAAGTACTCTTATGAATATAATTGGTCTTTTAGATACAGAACACTCTGGTAAATACTATCTAGATAATAAAGAAATAAAAAAGCTTAATGATAATGAACTTTCTATTCTAAGAAGTAAAAGTATAGGTTTTGTATTTCAACACTTCAATTTATTACCAAAACTAACAGCAATTGAAAATGTTATGGTACCTCTTTTATATCAAGGATATACTGCATCAGAAGCATATAATTTATCAAAAGAAGTACTAAAGAAAGTAAACCTATCTCATAGATTAAACCATCTACCAAATGAACTATCAGGTGGACAAATGCAAAGAGTTTCAATAGCAAGAGCAATAGTATCAAAACCAAAACTGATTTTAACAGATGAACCAACAGGTGCAGTAGATACTAAAACAGGTGAAGAAATAATAAAAATATTTGAAGAATTAAATAATAATGGCCAAACAATTATATTAATCACTCATGACATGAATATTGCTTCACATGCAAAAAGAACTATACAAATACAAGATGGTAAAATAGGAGTCTTAAATGAAAATAAAAAATCTAATAAAAATAGCTTATAAAAATATTAAATCTAATAAGTTAAGATCTTGTCTAACTATGATTGGTTTAATAGTTGGTATTTCCTCTGTAATTATTTTAGTTGGTATTGGAGAAGGTAGTACTACAAGCGTTATAAATGAAGTTTCTTCTCTAGGAAGTAATATTTTAACAGTAAATATAACTAGTAGTGACTATAGTATTAAATATGAAGATTTGAATAAATTAGAGAATATTAACAATGTAGAAAGTTTTTCTTCTTTCAAAAATGTAAATGCTACTGTATCAAGAAACAATGAAACCAGTTCTAAAACATCACTAATTGCTATAGATAGTAATTATTTAGATATTTCATCTTTAGAACTTAGTAAAGGAAGAAATATATCTATAATTGATATAGAAAATAAAAGTAAAGTATGTATTTTAGGTAGTGAAGCAGCTGAAACATATTTTAATCTTTCAAACCCTATAAATGAAACAATAAAGATTAATAATGATAACTATACAGTAATAGGTGTATTAAAAGAGTCAGATAGTACTGATAATGCTATACTTATCCCAATAACTACAATTAAGTATTTAAATACAGACACATCTATAAATAACATATTATTAAAGATAAAAGACACAACTAATATAGATAAAAGTACTAATGAAATAGAAAATTCTATTAGAAGCAACTATCAAATATCAACAGATTATTTCACAGTTACATCAAGTACAAGTATATTAGAATCTATGAGTAACATAACAAATACTTTATCTCTTCTATTAGGTGGTATCGCAAGTATATCCTTAGTAGTTGGTGGAATAGGTGTGATGAATGTAATGCTTGTAAGTGTAACAGAAAGAACTAAAGAAATAGGTATTAGAAAAAGTCTAGGTGCTAAAAAGAAAGATATAATGTATCAATTCTTAATAGAATCTTTAATGCTTTGTATAACCGGAGGAATCATAGGTATACTTTTAGGCATCTCTATAGGTTACATATTAACACTCTTTAGTATTAGTTATACTTTAAAAGTAAATATTATTATATTATCAGTATCTGTTTCATTATTAATTGGTCTAATCTTTGGAATATTTCCTGCTTATAAAGCATCTTCCCTAAATCCAATAGATGCTCTTAGAAGTGAATAAAAAGAACTATTAAAGTGCTAATAGTTCTTTTACTTTTTTATTAGTTTTCTTGAATTTACTTACTATCAAATATGAAACAATTGCTAAAATGTCACCACTAACTAAATCAATAAATACATGTTGTTTAATACATAATGTAGCAATCATTATTAATATAGACATAATAAGTGTAAATATTTTTAAATAATTTGGACATTTCTCACATTCAAACATATATAAGATGAATAACATACTAACTGCACAATGCAAACTTGGAAAACAATTTTGAACAGGTGTATCTACCCAGAAGACTATTCTTGTCATTAACTCCAAAATACTAGTACCTGTTACAATAGGTCTATCTACATAAGTAGGATATATTATAAATATTATATTTGCTATAAAAGTAGTTAATGCATAAGACATGAAATACTTAGTAAAAATATCTTTATCTTTTTTATATAAATAATAAGGAATTAAAAATATTAATAAATACCATGTACAATAAGGAATAATAAACCATATATTAAAAGGTATTTTACTATCTATAACGCCACCAATTAAATGAAGATTTCCTCCAAGCAATTTAGATATAAAGTAACATAAAGATTGAAAGGCAATTAATGCTACAGTAAGTATTAAAGGTTTAAATTCTATTTTTTTCATAACACATCACATAAAAATTATACTATAAAATATTAACTTAATAAAGTTGATTTAAATCTTTTTATATAGTATTATATTAATGTATAGAATAGGTGATGAAATGCAAAACGTAATAAACTATGTAAAACAATATATAGGTGTTATTTCAATAGTTTTAGCAATATGTATTCTCCTTTCATATAGCCTTTCATATTTTAAAGTAAATATCGATAATAAAAGGGCTGCAGAAATGTATGTTGGAGAATTAAAATACTCAATAACTTATGAAAAAAATACTACTAATACCTTAACCATTCCTGTAGGAGAAACAATAGTAGATTTAGATATAACTAATTTAAATGACGTCAAAACATATTTTAAACTTTTATATAAAACAAACCCAAATGTAGTAGTGACTTATTTTAAACAAACAAAAGACACAAGCAGTAATATAACTAATTATTTAGCATCAGGAGATTCACTAGATAAAGGTGCTACTGATACTTTGAAACTAAAAATATTAAATAATTCCTCTAGCGATCAAACGTTAACTCTTAAAGTAAGTGGTGGATATAGTACAAATACACTTGATGATGTAGAAGTGCCAAGTTCTTATTCGGAAATATCACTTGAACCTGAAAGCACAAACACTTACTTTTGTAAAACATCCGATACAATCAGTGAAGGAATTGAATATGTAGATAATCAATATACTTATAGATATATGCAAGAAGGCGAACAATCAGAAAATGAACAAGCAGGAGATTTTTCATATGACAATAATTTATATTGGAAAAATATGACTGATGAAGGTTGGGGCGTACAGTTAACTGATAAAGCTAGTACATCTCCAGTGACAGGTAAATTATGTACATATATAAATGATAAACCAGTTGTTTCCATGAGATTCATGCTTCATAAAACACAAGCATCTTCTATAGATTTTAGTTCATTTAATACTAGTAATGTAACTAATATGGAAGGAATGTTCTTTAGAAGTGGAGCAGCTCCACTAAATTTAACAACTTTTGATACAAGTAAAGTAACTAATATGGTTGCAATGTTTTGGAGTAGTGAAGCAACTAGTATAAATGTAGACGGTTTTAATACAGATAATGTTATCAATATGACAAATATGTTCGGAACAACTAAAGCTAAAATATTAAACTTAAGTAGTTTTGATACAAGCAAAGTAACTAATATGACATACATGTTCTTCAATAGTAAGAGCTTAAAAACTATATATGCTAGTAGTAAATTTGTAACAACAAAGGTAACTAATAGTTCTAGTATGTTCTCAATGTGTAGTGCTTTAGTAGGTGGCAATGGAACAAAATACGATGAAAATTATATAGATAAAACATATGCTAGAATAGATACAGAAGGTACACCTGGATATTTCACATTAAAGAGTAATTAGATTGATATTAATCAATCTTTTTATTTAGACTAGAAAAATAATTAATTTTTTTGTATAATGTATGCGAGGTGAAGGGGAATGGCAAAACAAACAATATGCTTAGTAGGAAGACCTAATACTGGTAAAAGTACCTTATTTAACAGAATAGTTGGTAAAAAAGTAGCTATTATTGAAGATAAGCCGGGAGTAACAAGAGATAGAATTTATAGTGAAGCAACATACAAAGAAAAACCATTTTATTTAATAGATACCGGTGGTATAGATTTAAGTGAAGGAGACTTCAACGAAGAAATTCGTATGCAAGTAGAAGTCGGTATTGAAGAAAGCGATACTATCATTTTTGTAGTGGATGCTAAAGACGGACTTACTACTAATGACTTACTTATTCGTGATATGTTAAAAAAGCAAGATAAAAAAGTTATTGTTGCTGTTAATAAAGTTGATAACAAAATAGGACAAGAAAATATATATGAATTTTATAGCTTAGGGTTTGACGAATATATTCCTATTTCAGCAGAACATGGTACTGGAGTAAATGATCTATTAAAAGTTGTTACTGATGGATACGAACCAGGATATGAAGAAGAAGATAATAATATTAAAATAGCAGTTATTGGAAGACCTAACGTAGGTAAATCAAGTTTAGTAAATGCTCTTTTAAATGAAGAAAGAGTAATCGTAAGTAATGTAGCTGGTACTACTAGAGATGCAATTGATACAAAGTTCACTTACAATAAAGAAGAATATACTTTAATAGATACAGCAGGACTTCGTAAAAAAGGTAAAATATTTGAAGCTGTAGAAAAATATAGTCTTTTAAGAAGTATGAAAGCAATAGATAGAAGTGATGTATGTCTTTTAGTACTTGATGCTACAACTGGTATAGTAGAACATGATAAACACATTGCAGGTTATGCTTTAGAAGCAGGAAAGCCAGTAGTAATCGTAGTTAACAAATGGGATACAATAGAAAACAAAGATGAAAGTATGAAAGAATGGAAGAAATCAATTAGTCATAATTTCCAATTCATGGATTACGCTAAAATAGTATTCTTAAGTGCACAAACTAAAAAAAGAATACACACTCTTATGCCAGAAGTACTTGCATCTTATGAAAACTCAATCAAAGAAGTTAAAACAAGCATTATAAATGATATTATAAGAAATGCATTTATAGAAACCCCACCAGCATCATTTAAAGGTAAAAAACTAAAAGTATATTTCACGCATCAATCAGGTACTAAACCACCTAGATTTGATATAGAAGTAAACTCTAAAGGACTAGTACACTTTTCATACTATAGATATTTAGAAAACAAAATAAGAGAAAACATAGACTTTAGTGGAACACCAATAATAATACAATTCAAAAACAAAGGAGAGAAAGAATTATAGAAATATAGTTCTTTTTACTTTTAATAACATAAATAATTTTATATAATGAATTTATGAAAAAAGATGTAAAAGATAAAACTAAAAAATCAAAAAATGAAATATGGACATATATTAAAAAATGTGCCACTTATTTTGCTAAAGAAAAAAAGGCATTAGTAGTACTAATTATACTCAGTATAGTGATGAGTGTATTTAACTCATTTGGTCCAGCATTAATGTCTAAAATACTAGATTATGCAACTAGTGGTGCGTTAGATAAAGCTATAAAGTATTCTACCTTTATATTAGGACTTACAATATTGATGGGATTTCTTGAAACAATGGTTTTTACAAAAGCATATGTAAAAATACAAGAATCTATAACTAATAATATAAAAAAAGATGTGATATCAGCATATTTTGATATTGATAATAAAGAGTTACTTAAAACATCTAGTGGCGTTTTTTTAACCAGAATAACTAGTGACCCTCAAAACATTGTTATGGCCTTTAATGCTTTGAGATCAAACGCATCTAGAATATTATCCAATCTATTTGTATTTGTTTATATTTTTTATATTAATTTTGTACTTGGAATTATAACAGTTCTTGGAACGATAACAATCTATATTATAGAAAAAGCTGGAATGGATAAATGGAATGAATACAAAAAAAGAAGAAATAAATTAAAAGATAGAAATACAACTATAATTAATGAAGGAATTAGAGGTTCTCATGATATCAAACTTTTAAATATAGTAGAACACTTTAAAAATAAAATTAATGGTAATATAGATGAACTATATGAAGACACAATTAGAAGTACAACAGTTGATAGAAAATATACATTCGCAAGAACAGTAGCTGTATATGTATTTACTATGACAATAATAATTTTATCTATTTATTTTGTTAAATTTGATATTATAACTATTTCTTCATTAATTGCAGTATTTTTATATAAAGATAGCTTGTTTTCATCAGTTTTATATTTAGCCTGGTCAGAAAGACAATTAAAAGAATTTGCATTATCTGCAGAACGTATCTTTGAAGTAATAGATCATACTGCGTATGAAAAAGAACACTATGGTAATAAAAGAGTTAATGAGTTATATGGAAAAATTGAATTTAAAGATGTTCACTTCAAATATGATAAAGATGAAGTACTAAAAGGAGTAAACTTCTCTATAGAGCCAAAAGATACAGTCGCCATCGTAGGTAAAAGTGGTAGCGGAAAAAGTACTATTATTAACTTACTAAGCAAGATTTATGAAGTAAATAAAGGTGAAATACTAATAGATGGATATAATGTTAATGATTTGGATAAATTTAGTCTTAGAAATAACATCGCAGTTATAAGTCAAAAACCATATTTATTTAACATGACTATTAAAGAAAATCTGCTTTTAGTAAATCCAGACGCTTCACAAAAACAAATAGAAAATGTATGCAAGATATGTGAACTTCATGATTATATAATGACTCTTCCTAAAAAATATAATACTTTAGTTGGAGAAGGGGGAGTTACACTAAGTGGTGGTGAATGCCAAAGAGTAGCCATTGCAAGAGCACTTCTAAGAAAAACAAATATTATATTATTTGATGAAGCAACAAGCGCTTTAGATAATGAAACACAAGCTAATATTCAAAAAGCAATAAACAATATAAGTAGTGAATACACAATGTTAATCGTAGCCCATAGACTTTCAACTATAAAAGATTGTAATAAAATTATAGTAGTAAATGATGGTAAAATATGTGGAATGGGTAGTCATAAAGAACTATATAAAGACAATGAAATATATAGAACTCTATACGAAAATGAACTACAAAAGGAAGGCAATGACAAGAATTGATATAGAACTAGTAAAAAGAGGAATCTTTGAAACAAGAAATAAAGCTCAAAATGAGATAAAAAACAAAATAGTATATTGTAATAATATATGTGTAACTAAACCAGCTTTTGACGTAAATGATACAGATATAATTGAAATAAAAGGTGAAAAGTTAAAATATGTTTCTCGTGGTGGTTTAAAACTAGAAAAAGCTATTAAAGAATTTAATATTAATTTAAATGATAAAGTACTTATTGATATAGGTTCATCTACTGGAGGATTTAGTGATTGTGCTATACAAAATGGTATTAAAAAAGTTTATGCAATAGATGTTGGAACAAATCAATTTGATAAAAATTTAAAGTTCAATAATAAAATTAATCTTTATGAAAATACTGACTTTAGAAATATAGATAATAATATTGTTAATGATGCTAATATTGCTTCTATAGATGTATCTTTTATATCAGTAACAAAATTAATTAATAAATTAAAAGAACTAACTAATCTAAAAGAAATAATATGTTTAATAAAACCACAATTTGAGTGTGGAAAAGAAATATCTGATAAATATAAAGGAGTACCACTTAATAAAGAAGTACATAAGAATGTTATAGAAATTGTTATAAATAACTTTAAAGAAAATAATTATTATATAAATGGCCTTACATCTTCTCCAATAAAAGGTGGTAATGGTAATATAGAATATCTAGCATACTTCACAAAAGATAATGAATCAAAAATAGACATACAAAAAATAATAAACGAAGCATTTAAGTAGGAGATTTTTATGAAAAAGTTTATTCAAAATAACAAAGTATTACTTATATCATTTATGATATTATTTATATTTACAACATTTCTAGGTATTAAAGTAATTATTAGTGATTCAGAATCAGAAGACTTTAGTATAAAAGCAAAAGAAATGTGTAAAGAAGTTTTAAAGACTGATCCTACTAATGAAATATGCCTAGCAAAAATAAATGAAACTGAAGAAAAACCTAAAAGAGATACACTAACTACATTTGATAAAATACTTAATGATTCAGAATATAGTTTTATATATTTTTTAGCAGTACCATTCTTAATAATAATGTCTTCTGTGTACGAAATAAGTAAAAGATTTAAATCAGGTGAAATAAAGAATAGGTTAACTAGAGAAAGCTATAATAGTTATATAAAAGATGTGTTTAAAAGTTCATATAAAAGCGTACTTTTGTGGCCACTAATAACTATTTATGTATTAATATTTTCATACATGATAAGTGGTACATTCGAAGTATCAACTGAATCTATAGCATTCACTAAAGAAATACTAAGTCATCCAGCACTATTTATATTTTCATATCTTTTAAATACAATATTAATGAGCATCTTCTATATAAATATAGGACTTTTACTAGTACCAGAAAACAGAAACTACTTAGTAACAGTAATAGAAACGGCTATGGTATATTATGGTATAACATTAACTAATACATTCTTTATAATAAGTTTTGTCTTAAAAAATGTTAAAAATGCAGAAAACTACTTTGACTTCTTTGATATGTATAACTACAAAGAAAGAGAACTTATACCATTTAATTTGTTATGTTTAGCTGTATCACTTATAAGTTTACTACTCGTATATTTAAAATATAAAAATAAAGAAAAAATAATAATAAAATTAGAAAAGAATTAGAGGTAAATATGGAAATAATA
>CAKOJC010000036.1 GCA_934088535.1 uncultured Bacilli bacterium
TTAACTGCAAGAGTTATTGATAGACCAATTAGACCTATGTTTGATGAAAACTTTAGAAATGAGGTACAAGTAGTAAATACTGTTTTAAGTGTAGATCCTGATAGAACACCAGAAATGACAGCATTATTTGGTACATCACTTTGCTTAGGTATTTCATCAATTCCATTCGAAGGTCCAGTAGCTGGAGTAATAGTTGGTAAAATAGATGGAGAATTAAAAATAAACCCAACTTGCGAAGAAATGGAAAGAAGTACTATTAACTTAACAGTTGCTGGTACAATAGATGCCATAAATATGGTAGAAAGTGGTTCAAAACAAGTAAGTGAAGAAGAAATGTTAGAAGCACTTATGTTTGGACACGAAGCAGTAAAAGAATTATGTGCTATTCAAAATGATATCATTAGTGAAATCGGAGAAGAGAAGATAGAAGTAGTACTTGCTAATATCCCAGATGAATTAAGAGAAGAAGTAAATAATGATATCAAACAAGATATGATCGAAGCTATTCAAATAAAAGATAAACTAGAAAAATATGCAAGAATAGACGAAGTAAAAGAAGAAGCAATAACTAAATATACTGAAAGACATGAAGGAGAAGAAGACTTAGAAGCAAATCTTAAATTAGTTAAGAAAGTTGCTGATGAGATTGAAGGAGCTGAAGTAAGACGTTTAATCACTAATGAACATATTAGACCAGATGGACGTGCGATGGATGAAATTCGTGAATTATCTGCAGATGTAGACTTACTTCCAAGAACACATGGTAGTGCATTATTCACTAGAGGTCAAACTCAAGCTTTAGCAATCACTACTTTAGGTGCTCAAAATGAAGAACAAATTTTAGATGGATTAAGTTTAGAAGATTCTAAAAAGTTTATCTTCCATTATAACTTTCCAGCATTTAGTGTAGGTGAAACAGGGAGATATGGAAGTCCTGGTAGAAGAGAAATTGGACACGGAGCTTTAGCAGAAAGAGCATTATTACAAGTAATGCCTAGTCAAGAAGAATTCCCATATACTGTACGTGTTGTTTCAGAAGTATTAGAAAGTAATGGTTCATCAAGTCAAGCAAGTATTTGTGCTGGATGTATGTCACTTATGTCAGCAGGTGTACCAATCAAAGCACCAGTAGCTGGTATCGCAATGGGACTTATCACAGAAGATGGAACATGTGATTCTAAATATACAATTTTAACAGATATTCAAGGTTTAGAAGATCATATGGGAGACATGGACTTCAAAGTAGCTGGTACTAGGAAAGGTATAACAGCACTTCAAATGGATATAAAGATTAAAGGAGTAACAAGAGAAGTATTAAAAGAAGCATTAGATAAAGCTCATAAAGCAAGAATGCAAATTTTAGATGTTATGGAAGCAACTATTAAAGAACCAAGACATGAATTATCAAAATATGCTCCTAAGATTAGAACAATGAAGATTTCACCAGATAAGATTAAAGATGTAATTGGTAAAGGTGGAGACATGATTACTAAGATTATCTTAGAATCAAGTAACGTAACTTCAGTAAATCATAAAGATGCTGTTAAGATTGATATAGATGATGAAGGAAATGTAATTTGCTATCATATGAAGAAAGAAGTATTAGATAAAGCAATCAAAATGATTGAAGATATAGTAAAAGAAGTAGAAATCGGAGCAGTTTATACAGCAAAAGTTGTTAAAATTGAAGACTTTGGAGCATTCGTAGAACTATGGCCAGGATGTGAAGGACTAGTACATGTTTCACAACTTGATAATAAGAGAGTAAATCATCCAAGCGATATTCTTAAAGTAGGAGACGAAATAGTAGTAAAAGCAACTGGATATGATAGAAAAGGTAAATTAAATTTATCTAGAAAAGAATTACTACCAAAAATAGAAAAGAAAGATAATAAAAAAGATACTAAAAAAGAAGAAGTATCTGAAGAATAAAGTTTGTCACATTGACAAACTTTTTAATTATAGTATAATATAGCATAATTAAAAGAGGGGATAGTATGCCAATTGAAGAAGAAAAAGAAATTTACTATAGTTTAAAAAATATAACATCAATATTATATAGATTATACAGTAATTTAGCTATACTTGAAGCTAAAGAAAAAAGTAGTTCTTTAGATTACGAAAAAACATTAAAATTAATTGAGTTTTATACAGTACTTGAAGATCAATATTACGAAAAACTAGAAAAGATTGCTGAACATGATGAAGATATTATTGAAAGAATGTATGTGAATAATATGATAAGTACAGAATCAGCCTTTCCACTAGATAAACAATTAAGTGATCCAACATATATAATATTTCACGATGTTAAAGAAGATGATATTATCCCAATGAGAATGGCAAGCAAACTATTCGAAACAAATGTTATGTCAAGCAAAGATGCTGATGAAATAAGTCAAAAAATATACACTGAATATGAAAGCCAAAAAGGAACATATTTTGTTGATATATTAGACTCATTATCAAAAGATCCAATATGTAAAGATTTTAAAAATCAATTAATAAAAGCAAAATATAAAGTAGCATTTATAAATAAAAAGAGATGTCCAAAGGAACCACATGATGATTTTATAATTTCAACAGCAAATGAAATGGTAAATGCACAAGAAATATTAAATTACGCAAGAAAAATGTATAGTTTAAGTGAAAAATCAATAAAAGCCCCAACAAATGCAAGAAAACTATTATTAACCATGGCATATATTAGAGCAAATATGCTTCAAATGGGAGAAGTAGGTATGCAAGCACTAAATACATTATTATCTATGGGAGAAGCATGTGGAGACTTAAATCCAAGAGATGGTAAAAAGTTACTTGAAGGTATACTAAATTATGAAAAAGAAGATAAAGAAACGTTTAAATCAAAAGGAAAAACTTTAAAAAGAAAGTTCTAATTAAATGTTTCTTTTTTTATACACAAAATGTTGAACTTTTAAATAAAAAATGCTACAATTATTTTATAAAAATAGAAGGAGATAGATATGAAAAAGAATATTTTAAAATCGTTAACAGCATTTTTTGCAATCATATTATTTACTTTTTCAGTAAATGCGTTAACTAAACCAACTGATGATATGGCTAAAGTTCCAAGTAAGATTCCAGATCCAGGAGCTAAGTTATATGCAGCAGTACAAAAACCATTTGATTTCTCAAAAATTAAATTTGCAGGTGCAAGTTCAGATGTAGCAGGATATACATCTATGAGAAAAATTGTTTTAACAGATGAATATGAATTTATAACTGAATCATCTGGAGGGGAAACTGGAATAGGAGTAGGATCTGATTGGTTCTCAGCATACTGTTTAGATGGAAGATTAAAATATCCAGAAAACGGTTTATATTTTGCTCTTGAAAATGGAGTTACAAATTATCAAAAATTGCTAGATACTATGGTATATCAAGCATTAGTTAATCAAATGAATAGTTCAAGTGCTATGTATAATTTATTTAAGACTAAAAGAGATTATAAATATGCATCTACAGTAACTTATACAACTCCAGGATATGCAGATGCAGAAAAAGCATTTAAATCAATGGATGATAAACCACTTGAAGTAGAAATATCAAATGTAATATTGGTAGATAAAAATTCAAATCCAATAACAGTATCAGCTGAACAATTAAATACAGCCGCTGGAAAAACAGGCGATACATTTAAACTAACATTAGATAATACAAGAGCAAACAATAATGTATTCTTCGATATATATACAACTACTGCCATGGACAATACATTAAACTACAATAGAGCATTATGGTTAATTGAACATAGTTATCCATCATTAAATCTAAAAGATTCATTAACTATTGCAGGAGCAAGTTATGATAAATTAGTAACAGAACTAAAAGCATTAGATTCTAGTGTTACTGATGCAAACGCAGAAAAATATGTAGAAAATTATGTATATTCAACTGTTCAATATGCTATCTGGAAAATAAATGATGGGGTTGATATGGATGGAAATACTTTAGGAAACACTTTAAAAGGATCTGAAGAGTTAAATAAATTATATGGATATTTAATTCAAGATAAGGGTGCTTCATTCTATGCAAACTATGGTAAAAATACATTCTCAGAACAATTATCAATCACTAAACCAGAATCTAAAAAAGAAGTATTTGAACAAACAAATGATATATATAAATATGGACCATATAAAGTACAAGGAGACTTTATTGAAACTGGAAAAATATATCTAACAGTAAAAGATGCTGATAAAAATGGAGTTAAATTAGTAAATAAAAATGGAGATAGTATTACAGAAGTAACATCAGGAGATGAATTCTATGTAGTAACTAATAAAAAATCAAAAATTGCTAATGTAACAATTCAAGCATCAGCACCTGAAGCTAAAAAATTTGTTCCATCTGGAAACAGAGGAAGAGTATACTATGCAAATAGTGCATTTGGACAAAATGTAATCACTGGTGGAAAGATCGAAACAACTACTGCAAATCAAGATTTCGAGTTATTATTTAACCCAAGCACTGGAGTTGAAAATGTAGGAATGTTATTTATTGTAACAATGGTGGCATTTGGAATCGGATACTTCGTATTAACTCGTAAAAATCAACCAGTAGAACTATAATGATATAAAGGACCTTAAAAAGGTCTTTTTTTTATGAAAAAAAAGTGTTTCTAATATTTATGTCTAATTATAATAATAGAGGGATAGAGAAAGGAAATAAATATGGAAGCACTAGGAAACTATATAAAAGAAAATATGATGAAAGTAATAATTATAACTGTACTATTATTTTTGTATATAGGTTCATTTATTTATATAAGTTCAAAAATTATTAAAACAGATAATATAGATAATAATGAAGAAGATAAAATAAAGACAATTACTAAGAATGAACCAAAAGAAAATAAAGAAGAAAATACTATTGAAGGAATAATGGTAGATGTCAAAGGAAGTGTTAGTAAACCAGGAGTATATAAAATAAAAAAAGATTCTAGAGTAACAGATGCTATCGATGCAGCTGGAGGTCTTACTAAAAATGCAAACACTAGATTTATAAATTTATCTAAATTATTAAGTGATGGAGATGTAGTAGTAATATATTCAAATGAAGAAATAGAAAACGCTAAAAAAGAAGAAAAAATAGTAGTAGAAACTCCATGCGTTTGTGAAGAAGTAAAAAATGATGCATGCTATAAAGAAGAAAACAAAGAAGTGAATGGAAAAATTAATATAAATACAGCGAACTTAACAGAGCTAATGACACTTGATGGAATAGGAGAATCAAAAGCTAAATTAATTATTGAATATAGAACACAAAATGGAAACTTTAAAGATATAAAAGATATAATGAAAGTAAAAGGTATAAGTGAAGCACTTTTCTCTAAAATTAAGGAAAATATTACTATCTAATAATCTTTATTATTTTATATTTTTAATTTCCGTATTATATATATTTGTTTATGATAAATTATATATCCCTCAAAAAATAAAAATAGAAGAATTTTATAATTTAAAGATTAATAATTATAATATAGATGGAAATAAACTAACTTTAGAATTTAATAATTTAAGAGGCACATATTATTTTGAAAAAGAAAATGATTTAAATTACTTTAAAGAAAATTATAACTTAGGAGATACTATAGAAGTAAAAGGAACTTTAGAGTCACCATCAAATAATACCATACCAAATACTTTTAATTATAAAGATTATTTATATCATAAAAAAATAAATTATATTTTAAAGATTGATAGTTTTAGAAAAGTAAATAATAATAAGAATATTCTATTAAAAATAAAAAATTTTATATTAAAAAGAATAGAAAATACCAAATATAATAGTTATCTCTATGCTTTTATATTAGGTAAATCTTCTTATATAGATAGTGAAAGTTATAATAATTATAAAATAAATGGAGTAACACATTTATTTGCTCTATCAGGACTTCATGTTTCATTATTCTCGAGTATTATTCTTGTAATATTAAACAAACTTAAATTGAATGAAAAAGTATCTTTTATTATAACAAGTATCTTTTTAATATTCTTTTCATTCATTGCCTCATTCACACCATCTATTTTAAGAGCAACTATTTTCTTTATTCTTTCAAGTCTCAATAAAATTTACTACACATTTATAAAACCTAAAAATATACTAATTTTAACATTCATTATTCTTACTATTAAAAATCCATTCTATATATTTGATACTGGTTTTATATTATCATTTACTATTACTTATTTTATACTATTATTAAATGAAAATATTACTATAAAAGGAAATATTAAATCTATTTTAATAATAAGTACTTTATCTTTCTTATCAAGTCTACCAATTATAATAAATTTATCTTATGAAGTTAATATAATAGGTTTTATAAATAATCTTCTATTTATACCATTAGTCACTAATATAATTTTTCCATTTTCACTAATTGTAGTTATAATACCTAAATTATCTTATATATTGTTTATCCTAACTTCTATTATGGAATTTATTTCTAAGTATAGTAGTAATCTTTTAAATATAACCATATATTTTCAAAAATTAAATCTAGTAGAAATGACTATTTATTATATTTTATTAATTCTCTCAATAAAGAAAAGTAAAAAAATTATATATATTTTATTTATATTTTTATTATTCATCTACCTAAAACCAAATTTTGACAAAAAAACATATGTGTATTTTATAGACGTATCACAAGGAGATTCAGCACTCATAGTAACTAAAAATAATAAAAGTATTTTAATAGATACAGGAGGTAAGTTAAGTTATAAAACTGATGAGTGGAAACAAAAGAATAAAGAATTTAATTTAATGATTTCAACAGTAATACCATTTTTTAAAAGTATAGGTCTTAAAAAAATAGATTATCTCTTAATCACTCATGGAGATGCAGACCATGCAGGTTATGCTTTAGAACTATTAAATAATTTCAAAGTTATAAATAAATATACAAATAAGGGAAGAAAAAATTCTTTAGAAAAGAAACTTAACATTAACTCATTAGAAACTGAATATTTAAAAATAGATAACATAGAAATTTATTCTCTGAATGATACAATTTATAATAATGAAAATAAAGATAGTTTAGTTTTACTTATCAAAATATATAGCTATAAATTTCTGTTTATGGCAGATGCAGACAAAGAAGTAGAACAAAATATAATAGAAAAATATAATCTACAGAATATAGACATTTTAAAAGTAGGGCATCATGGATCAAAAACAAGTACAGGAGAGTTCTTTATTAGTGAAACAACTCCTAAGTATTCAATTATATCAGTAGGAAAAAATAATAAGTTTGGTCATCCAAATATTGAAACAATTGATACTTTAAAAAATTCTAAAATATTAAGAACAGATGAATTAGGTACAATAAAAATAATACTAAATAAAAACAAATCATTAATTGAAACATTCAAGTCATAGAAAGAAGCACTTTATGAATTATTATAATGAAATAAAAAAGTTAAAGATTATTCAAAGGAAAGATATAAAGTTAAAGTTTACTATGAAATTGGAAGACTTATAAATCAACCAGGTAAAGCATATGAAAAAATATAATAACACAATATACATAAATGTAATATTAATAAGATAAGCATGATAATGCTTAATATAATTAATTAAGAAAAATAAATTAATATGTTATAATTATTCTAGGAGTGATGTTTTAATGATTACAGAAAGTATTAAAGATTATGTGTATTCTCTTGAAAATCTAAATGAATGTAGAGAATTAACAATAAACAAACTAAGTATTACAGGAGAAGTTCTAGCAGTTGACTTAAATGATTTATATAATTTTCCTAATTTAGAAAATTTATCATTATGTAACATGACAATTGGAGAAAACGATTTACTAATTTTAAAATCACTAGAAAATTTAAAAGTATTAAAATTATATAATTGTGACTTTTCTAATAATAATTTATATTTATATTTTAATAATCTATCAATTAAAGAATTAGTTATAGATAATACAGAACTAGATTTTAATATAATTAAAAAGAAATTTAATAAAGTAACGCTCAAAAATGTAGCAAATATATATGGAATAGATTGCAACGAATTAGATATAAGTAAAGCAATTACAGTTGATTTTCAAAAATTAAACATTGAAAAATACGCGAAACTTATAATAAGCAAATCACAGTATTTAATGAATAAAAACGTTTTATCAGTTAATAAAAATAATATTCAATTAGTAGTTAAAAGTGATTATTATGATGAAATAGAGGATATATATGAAGAAAATAAAAATTAATTCTCCATTAACTAATGAAATAATACAAAAAATAAACTTAATGGCTCAAAAAGAAAAGATAATTATTACTTTCGATAATACTAAAAATTTAAGACAAGAAGATCTAAAGAAACTAAATCAAAATATTACAATAAGTATTATAGGCGGTTTAGATACAAAGAAAGAAAAGTTTAATAATGAACATTATCAAAGAAGAACTTATTATTCGATAAAAGAATTAATAAGCATTATAAATTTTTTTGAAAAAATAGAAAGACAAATTAATCCATTATGGAATGAACTAGAAAAATGTATGTTTGTATATAAGAAAATTTGTGAATACTCAAACTATGATGAATGTGTTTTTAATGGAAGAGATGCTGCAAGAAATCTATTAGGGGTAATAACAGGTAAAAGTGTTTGTGCAGGTTACGCAATGATATTTAAAGAAGCTATGGATAGACTTAATATAAAATGTTACTATCAAAATAGAGAAGGTCATCACAGCTGGAACATTGTTGAACTAGAGGGTGAACAATATGTGATTGAATTAACATGGGATACATATAATAAACAAAACAACAAATGTGGATTTACATATTTTTGTAGAGAAGATAGAAAACATTTTTATTCAAATGAACACCATAATATTAGCGGTGAAAAAGAAGAACAAGAGTTTGATGTAAAAGAATGCCCAGTTCCAGTTTTACAAAATGCTTTAAAAAAGATAAATCAAGAAAGAATAAAAAAAGTTTCAGTTGAAAGCAAAGATGATGCCATAACTTGTTCAATTGCAGGTCAAACTATAATCATTAATAACAACATACCATATTTACAAAACGGAACACCATCAAATACATTTATCAGAAGTGATGGAAGTAGTTTCTTAATTATTCCAACAAATAAATCTAATAATTACATTAGAGAATATATATATTTAATATTTATTCCTACGAATCAAACTGTTCAAGCAACAAGAATATATAGTGAAATGGATTTACTAACAAGTGACCAAGAACTAAGAAATAATATTTCAAATAACTTACTATCAAATCATAGAATAGCAAGAAAAATAAATGAATATAATGGATATGTAGGGTATGTTGAAAAAGGAAGTACATTAAGATATTATCATGAAAATATTGAGTCAGAATTAAATATACATAGATAGTTTTAATAATAAAAGGAGAAAACATGTCAAAATTAAATTATGAAGTGTATGGTAAAATAGTATGTGCATCATTATTAAAAGATAATAAAATATATTACACTTTTAAGAATCATGGGACAATATTTATTCTTGAAGAAAAAGGAGTACTAAAAAATTCAATTCAAGGCTTCATTACAGAAAATGGATACTTTGTAGATAGAATATTAGGCCTAGAAATAGCTAAACATTATAATCAAATAGAATTCAAACATCAACCAGAGAATGAACTTTTTAGTGAAGAACTAAAACAACAAAATATTAAAATACTTGCGTATCAAAAAAAATACAAATATATTCATCCATAGTTTAATTAATTATTTAAAGTATCAAAATATACATAATATATAGTAGATATATAAATATATATCAAAAAAGATTTTAACCACTCCTTAGTACTATTAAACTAATATAATAATTTCATCCTTCTATAAAAACTTTTATTAAATAATAAAAAAACATGCAACATATTACATATAATCCATAAAATATATTGAAGCCACCAGTGGTGTTTATATAGATTAGGAACTACTCGTTAGTTCCTTTAGTTTGCATTAACTAGACACAATCACTTCTTATTTTAATAAAAATGTAATATAATGAACTTATGGATAAAGAAGAATTTCTTAAAATTAATGTTATAAATGATTTTATAAGTTATATTAGTAAAAAAAATTATTCTATAAACACATACACTTCTTATATTAATGACTTATATTATTTTACTGTCTTCATAAAAAAAGATTTAACTAAAGTAACATTCGAAGATATTAAAGACTACTTAGAACATTTAAATCTCAAAAAAGAAAAACCATCTTCAGTAAGAAGAAAAATAAGTTCTTTAAAATCATTTTATAAATTCTTATATAAAAATGGATATATTGATAAAAAAGATTATCCACTTACTAAAGTAGCTTATCCTAAAATGGAAAAGAAACTTCCTAAGTTTATATATTATAATGATTTACTTGAAATAATAAATGAGTCAACAAAAGATAAGGATGGAGTAAGAGATAGGTTAATTATTGAAATGCTTTATGCAACTGGAGTAAGGGTTAGTGAACTTGTTAATATTAAAATAAGTGATATAGATTTTAATAATAGAAGAATTATAGTTTTAGGAAAAGGAAATAAAGAGAGAATTGTTTATTATGGTGAGTATGCAGAAGAAGTACTAAAAGAATATTTAAAAACTCATGAAAGAAAGAATCATAATTATTTGTTTGTAAATTCAAAGGGTGGAAAACTTACTGATAGAGGTGTCAGATATATAATAGATAATATTATGTCAAAACTATCAGTAAAAGTTCATGTAACGCCTCACGTACTAAGACATACTTTTGCAACAGATATGTTAAATAATGGATGTGATATAAAAGTAGTTCAAGAATTACTTGGACATAGTTCACTAAAGGCAACAGAGATTTATACTCACGTAACAAATGAACACCTAAAAAAAGTATATTATGAATGTTTTCCAAGGAGGGATAGAGATGAGTAAATTATATTTTAGATATGGAGCTATGAATAGTGGAAAAACTACATTATTAATTCAAGTAGCACATAACTATGAAGAAAGAGGAATGAAAGTAGTAATATTAAAACCAGGAATTGATACTAAAGGAAATGATAAAATAGTAACAAGAATAGGTCTTAAAAGAAAAGTGGATCACATCGTACAAAGTGATGAAAAACTAATTAATTATTTATGTACTCTTCCACTAGATATAGTTTGTGTACTAGTAGATGAAGCTCAATTCTTAACACGCGATCAAGTAGATGACTTATTTATGTTTACTAAACTTAAAAATATACCTGTAATTTGTTATGGACTTAGAAGTGACTTCAAAACAATGGCATTTCCAGGAAGCCTTAGATTATTTGAAGTATCAGATGTTATGGAAGAATTAATAACAATATGTAGATGTGGCAAAAGAGCTAAATTTAATGGAAGAATTGTAAATGGAAAATTCACTTCAAATGGAGAACAAGTTGCAATAGACGGCGAAAATCATGTTGAATATGAGTCCCTTTGTGGAAAATGCTATCTTGAAAAAGTACTTGGAATTACAACTTTAGATGAATAAAATATATCACTATTAATTAGTGATTTTTTTGTAAAAATTTTGATAAATATCTTCTATCTAAAAAAATGCTATGGTATAATAAATAAGTCGGTAACATATGTTGCATATGTCTTAAATGAC
>CAKOJC010000037.1 GCA_934088535.1 uncultured Bacilli bacterium
CACCTTATAACTATGCCATCTAAATTACATATATATGAGTTTGGTAATAGTTTTTTTATTTCATCTAATATTTTAGTGTCTTTTTCATAAGTTCTTCCAACTAATATTCCTTCTATGAAGTTTGAGGGTATTCCAAATATTATTGCACTTTCTCTATCAGTAAAGAAATCATCTTTATGTTTTTTATCTTTTATGAATCTTTCATAGTATGCTGGATTTACAAATTCTTTTAGTTTTCTATTTGAGATAGTATTTGATAAGATATCTCCTTTTAATAATTTTTCTATATATTTGTTATTACTATCAAAAATTATTCCTATTTGTACTCTATCTTGAAGTAAGCTTGGTAAGAATCTTGCTTCTTTAGTTTCTTCGAGTGTCCACATATGACAATCATACTTTTTTGATTCTTCTATGATGTTATTCATCTTTGAATATGGAATTACTGCTGTTTTATTAATTTGTGTATCTTTTCCATTTTCAAATACTCCAGCATATAGAATAGTTCCTCCTGAATAAAAATCTATATAATCTTTTAAATAATAATCTTGTTTTAAATTCCATACACTAACACTACTTGGATATTTAGATGTTCTAGCATTTGCAAACCAACTTGATATTAAACCATTCTTTAATATTTCTTTTAGTCCTTCTAAATTTTTATATGTTCCATGAAGTAATGTTCCTTTTTGTAATTTTACTTTATCTCCTATATCATATTTAGAATTTTCTATTTTATAATTATCTTTTGCTTTATAATAATTATTTATTTGTCTAATTACAATGACTTGTGTATTCTTACTGAAATTTTCTTTAACTATTTTTAAATACTCATTTTTATTCATGATAACTCCTACTGTTATCATTTTAACATAAAAAAAGTAATAATGAAACCATTATTACCTTATTTTTCCTATTTTATCTAATGGATAGAACCTTATTCCTACTCTTCCAATAATATCTTTTTTATGGAAGTTTCCAAGTAGTCTACTATCTTTTGATACTGGCCTATTGTCTCCTAAAACAAAATATTCATCTTCTTTAGTTTCAACTTTAAAATCATCAGTATCTTTAAAGTCTATATTTGTCTTTACTTCTTTATCATTAATATAAAGTTTATTATCTTTATATTCTATTGTTTCATTTGGAAGTCCAATTACTCTTTTAATTATTTTATCGTTATCTTCTGTATTCTTTACTACTACGATATCAAATCTTTCAATGTCTTTAATTCTATAAACTAATTTATTTATAATAACTAAGTCATGACTTTTTAAAGTATCTTCCATACTGCTTCCACTAACTGCAGCAGGTGTTATTAAAAATGTTCTTATGAGTACTACTATTAAGACTATATATACATAATCTTTTATTGAATTCCATATTTTCTTCATTTAGTCTCCTTTTTATTAATAAAAAATTAGGTGTAAAACCTAATTTCTTTCTTTAATTCTAAAGCTTCCTGTTAATCCTTTTAAGAAGTTAAGTTTAGCTCTTCTTACTTTTCCTTTTTTAACAACTGTAATCTTGTCGATTAGTGGGCTATTAACTGGGAAAATTCTATTAACTCCAACGCTTCCACTTTTCTTTCTAACTGTGAAAGTTTCAGATACGCTTCCACCTTTACGAGCAGTTACGATTCCTTCGAATGCTTGAATTCTTTCTCTTTTACCTTCTTTAATCTTAACATCAACTCTTACTGTATCTCCAACTTGGAAATCAGGAACATTTGGGTTGATTTGTTTCTTATTGATCTTGTCAATTAGATTCATACTATATATCCTCCTTTGTGCTTGATTTAATCATACATAAATGCAGCGGATTAAGCGATATAATCATAACACAATTTATACACATTGTCTAGTTTTTTGGCTATTTTTCGATAATTTTCTCTACAAATTCTTCTTTTTCTACTAAATCTAACCCATTCTTGGTTAATAAATATAGTTTAGTTGATACTTCTTCAATATATTTTCTATCATGTGATACTGAAATAATAGTACCATTAAATTCTTTTAGTACTCTTCTAATTACTGGGTTAGAAAGTGGGCTTACATTTCTAGTTGGTTCATCTAGTATTAAAACATTACATTTATCAAGAACAAGTTTCATTAATATTAATTTAGCTTTACTTCCTCCACTTAGATTATCTATATCACCTATCATTTCTTCACTTGTAAATTTCATGTTACCTAAATACATTCTTGATTTAGTTATTTCTTCTTTATTCTTACTATTATTTGTTATGAAGTCTAATACACTTTTATAATTATTAAATATATCGTTATAATCTTGTGGCATATAACCTACTTTTATATCAGTTCTATCATTTAGGATATTATAAATTTCTCTTATTAAAGTAGTTTTACCTGAACCATTTTTTCCTATAATACATATATGTTCATTACCATATATTTCTAGATTTATATTTTTAGATAGTACAGTATCATTTATTTTTAATGAATAGTCACAAAGACTTAATATTTTCTTACTATTTGGTATATAAGCATCTTCAAATTTAAAATTTATAGATTCTTCTGGGTCTGGCTTTTCAGTTATATCAACATTTTCTAGTTTCTTTTCCTGGCTTTTTATGTTGTGCATTTTCTTTTTGAGTAATCTCCCTCCATGTGGATCACTTCTAGAAATATTGTTTTGTTCAAATTCTACTCTTTGTTTTTGCCATTTTAATTTTTCTTCTCTTTTCTCTAGTTCTTTCTTCTCGAAATTATGCATTTGTGTTTGATGAAGAATTGTTCTAAGTCTTAAATCTACGTATTCATCATATCCAATTCTTAATAGGGTATGTTTACACTCAGTTTTCTTTTTTAAACTTTCTAAGTGAAGTATCATATTAGCTGTTTTAGAAAGCAATGTTTCATCGTGTGATATATAAATGATTGGCTTATCTATTTTATTAATAAAGTTTTCTAACCATAATAAAGTTTCAATATCTAGGTCATTAGTAGGTTCATCTAATAAAAGTACATCACTATCATCTAGTAATAGTTTTAAGATAGCTACTTTTATTTTTTCTCCACCGGATAATACTTTCATTTTTTTATCTAAAGTATTTTCTTCTAAGTTTAAAGTTATTAAATTTTTATATAAATTGTTTATTTTATTATAATAATCATTATCATTTATGAATAAGTAATTATATACATTTTGATCTTTATAACCCTCTGATATGTGTTGTTCTAAATAGCCAATTTTATTATTATTTAGATTTATAGTACCCGTTACTTCTGCATAATTGCACTCATTAATCATACGTTTTAAAAGCGTTGATTTTCCATTTCCTTCTTCACCAATAATGGCTAGTTTATCGTTTTTGTTAAGATTAAGAGATAAATTTTTAACTAAGTATCTATCATTTACTTTGATAGATAGATTTTTTATTTCTATCATATTATGCCTCCTTTTTGGCATAATTAAAGTTTATGCCATACTTATATTAATTTGTTCATCTCTTTCACCTCTTCTTTCGTACATTATAACATTTTTTTAATAAAATAAAAAGGAACTATTGTTCCTTAGTCAGATAGTTTATCCATATTTTCATATACTGTTTCTTCTATATTATTAATATAATTTATAATGCCTTTTTCATTATCAAATGTTGTTTTGTTAAAAGTTACCTTTTTAAAATCTCTTATAAGACTACCTGTTATCTTGTCATTATCAATAGTTAGCTCTATGATTTCTGGATTATTTAGTATTATGCATTCTGCATCACTTCCATATAACTTATGTATATATAAAGTTAATTTGTTATTATCTATTATATAATATCCTTCATATGCGCCTGATGAACCTAATTCATAGTATCCCCAGAATGTATTATCTTTTTTTAATACTAACTCTTCATTGAAATCATCATCTTCTTCAGTTGTAGCTTTTACATCTATTCTATATGAAGAAGATACTAATGATTTAGTTTGTTCTAATAACTCTTTTGATTTTAAAGTATTTTTTTCTTTTGCTTTTGATTTTAATTCTTCAATATTAAGGTCTTCTTTTTTATCCTCTGGTGTAGTTTGTTCTTCTTTTTTACCATTGTTTTGATTTTGATTAATATTTTCTTCTACTTTATTATCCTCTTTCTTTGAGTCACTTTGTTTTTTATTATTACTAACAATCATACATACAGTAATTATTGCTAATAAAATAAATGTTACTATTACTATTATTTTTCTACCTTTACTCATTATAATTCTCCTTATCTATTAACTATTTTACTTATTTCTCTATTTTTCTTTTCTAGTTGATTTTCTATGTATATTCTTTGTACTGCTGTGAATGCTCCGATAATTGCAAAACATGAACTTCCACCATAACTTAAGAATGGAAGTGGTACTCCTGTTAGTGGTATTATTCCAAGTACTCCACCTAAATTTACAAATATATGAAGCATGAAGTAAACTCCAAGACCATAGCATACTATTGAGTTTGATAATTCATATGTATTTGTTGCTACTCTAAATATTAAATAAGTTAATAACATATAAACTAGTATTATTAGTATACCGCACAGAACTCCAAATTCTTCAACAATTATTGGGAATATAAAATCAGTGTGACTTTCTGGTAAATACAAATATTTTTGTACTGATTTGCCTTGGCCTACTCCTGTAAGGCCCCCATTATCAATAGCAATAAATCCGTTACATACTTGATAACCTGTTTGTTCTTCATATCTGTCACATGGATTTGTGTATATAAGTCTACTTAATCTTGAACTTGATTCTAGTGAATCTTTTGGTATAATTTTATATCCAAATTTTAATAATAATACTGATCCTACTAGACCTATTACTAATACATATTTAAGTCCTATAAATATAGTTTTTAACCATTTATCACTTTGATTTTCTGAAGATACTATATCTTTTCTTATAGGTGTACATACATATATTAATGCAAATAATGCTGCCATTATAGCTGCACTACCTAAGTCTCCACCAAGAACAACTAATAAAAATGCTCCAAAGCATATAAGAAGTGGTATTACGATTAACCATTTTGGTCTTTTACAATTACTCCATTTACCTAGAAAACTTCCAAGATATAGTGTTAAAAATACTTTTAAAAACTCTGCTGGTTGTAATTGTATTATTTTTAAATCAATAGTTAATGTACTGATATCCCCTGTTATAGCATTACTTAAAATTTTAGATAAAGTTAATCCTAAAAATATTAATGCAGCTATACAAGATAATGCTTCATAATGTTTGGTTTCTATTTTAAGAAGTGGTGGTGCTATTATAAAAAATGAAACAGATACAAATAAAAGTTGTCTTATGAAAAAGAAGTATGGCGTATTTTCACCATATGTAAGTGTTGCTGATATGGATGATGCATCCAATATAAAAAATGCTCCTACTATAGCAAATAACAATGTAAGTGCAAGAATTGTTTTATTTAAATGTTTTAATACTTTTACTTTTTTCTTCTTTTTCATATTCTATCATGTATATTATACAAAAAAAAATATCAAATGTAAATTATATGCTATTTTAGTAGTGTCAATATAAGAAGCTCGCCATAAAATAATATAGATAAGTTAGGAGGTAATATATGTATTATTATGGATATAATGGTGGATATGCAGGTGGTAATGCTATGAATTATGGTGCTTATCCAGGTTATTATAATAACGGATATGGTTATGGCTATGGAGCAGCAATTATATTAGTACTATTTATATTATTAGTTATTATCTTTGGTGTAGGTTTTATTAATAATGGTTATTCAAATAATTGTAATAGCTGTAATAATTAAAAAAGGAAGTTTTATACTTCCTTTTACTCTATAGTAAGTTTGTACTTTTTAGATAAAGTTTCTATATTTTTTGAAGTTTTATCTATTAGTACATTCTTATTTTTTGATTTAATTGTTTTTAATAAATTAAGTTCTTCTGTATCTTTTATTTTATAACTATCTAAATTTTTAGTATAAATAATTACTTTGTTATTTTCTTTGTATGCAAATATAATATTATCAAATTTTATTATTTCTAGAGCTAGTTTATTTATAACTATATATTTTTCTGTTATGTATAAATTTTTATATTTTTTTGATTTAGATAGTTCTTTATCGAGTTTAGCTATTTCTGATTTACTAAGTGTTTTTAATAATTTATAATTCTTACTATTGTTTTTTATAAATATTATAGATATTATTATTCCAACTAAAACTAATGATAAAGATATTCCTACTACTATGTTACTCTTCTTAGTAAGAGAGTCATCAGTTGTTTTTTGATCTAAATACATATATCCAAATTTTTCTATATATTCTTCCTTAGTAATAGTTTCATCTTTATTTAGTTTATTATACATAGCTACAAATTCTTCAATAGTAGATTCATCTATTTTTTGAGATTTTCCATATAAATCAGGTTTTTTGTCTTTATTTATTTCTTTTCTTATTTTTTTAACTTCATTAACTGATATTTTAGCCACATAAAATGTGTCATTATTAATAACTAAGTAGTAGTTATCTTTAAGTAAAAGAATATTTTTTATTCTTGTGATTCTTGCCTTTTCATTTTCTTTTGTTTGATCTAATGTTATGCAGTTTAGTTCTAACTCAGTATCCAATAGTTTTTTAGAATATATTTGAAAGGAAACGCAAATTATTAAAGTTAATACTATAAACACAGTTGAAATTGGTAATAATTTTACATTTTTATTAAATAGTTTTTCAAACATGATATCACTTCCTATGAACATTATAATATATTTTTGTGTTAAAAAAAAGAAGAATTACTTCTTCTTATATAGTACATGTTTGTATGAAATATTATTATCTTCGTTTTCTTTTAGTATTGTTCTTTCCCACTCTTCTTTATTAAACTCTGGGAAGTATGCGTCTGCATTTTTACACTCAGCATCTATTTCTGTTAAATACATTTTATCTACTAAATCTATGAATTCATTATATATTGATGCACCACCTATTACAAAAAATTCTTCATTTTTATTTTTTAAATTATTTAATAGTTCTTTTAATGATTTGTAGTGTTCTATTTCTCGTGCAAATTCATCGCTACTTGATAAAACTATGTGATGGCGATTTGGAAGTAGTTTTGGAAGTGACTCTAATGTTTTTCTTCCCATTATTATTGAGTGTCCTGTTGTTGTTTCCTTAAAAAATTTTAAATCTCCAGGTAAATGCCATATTAAATTATTATCTTTTCCTAATTCTCTATTTTTCCCTATGGCGGCTATTATTGTATAACTCATATATCACCTATTGCGCGATTGGAAAAGATATTTTTCCATGATGTTTGTAATCTATAACTTTTATATCTTTTAAGTCACTACTGTTATCAAAATCGTAGAAGTCTTTTATTTCAGGATTTAACCATAATTTTGGTGCTGGTAAGTCTTCTAATTCTTTTCCTCTTCTTATTTGTTCTTTTATACCATCAACTTGATTTACATAGATGTGTGCATCTTTAATACTCCAGTAAAGTTTACCTGGTTTTAATCCTGTTACGTGAGCAATCATATAAAGTAATACTGAATATTGTGTTACATTAAATGGAAGACCTAGTGGCACATCACAACTTCTTTGATGAACGTATGCATTTAGGTGTCCATCAGTTACATCCCATTCTGAAGACCATACACATGATGGAAGAACTGCTGTGTCTAAGTGTTTATTTTGCCATAAATTTATTATCATTCTTCTATCAGTTGGATTAGTTTTAATAGTCTTTATAAGTTTATTTACTTGATCATATTCTCTTACTATCCATCCGTATGCTGTTCCAATAGTATGAGCCCACTCTTTCCCAAAATCTTTTACTATTTCTTTTTTAACAAGTTTTCCATTTTCATCTGGTACCATTTGTGTTGCTTTCCATAGTCCATTTTCATCAATTTCCCATTCATCCCAAATATGAACATTTCTTTCTTGAAGCCATCTTACATCATTACTTTGTACTTGGAAAATCCATAACATTTCTAAAATGGCTTGTCTATAAAATAATTGTTTAGTTGTAAGAAACGGAAATTCTTTTTCAAGATTAAATTCAAAACTATATGCTGGTATTTTAATTGTATTTATTCCAGTTCTATTTTCTACTTCTTTTCCTTCCTTTAATATTTTTTTACATAGTTTAAGATATTCTTTATCCCAACGTCCCATAATTACCTCACTTCCTTATATTAAAATCTTGTCATTCTTTTTATTTTTCCAGGTTTTCCTTCTAGTTTACTATTTAGAGTGGCAATGATTTCTTCACTTATTTCATCAATAGATTTAATGTCTTCAATACTCTCAAATTTATCTGTTTTTAGACAATCTATATGTGTCCATCCATAACGAGTGCTTATATCTAAATATGTTTGTTCTGCTTTTTTTAAATGTTCTTCACTATTTTCATTTCCATCTCCTGCAGCTCTTCCTTTTCTAAGCTCCTTGGCTGCTTCAAATGGCATATATAAGAATACTACAACATCTGGTCTTGGAAGTTCACATAAATCAAATTCTAATTTTTCGATAAATCTTAATATTTGATTTTCTTCTTTTTTAGTTTTTGCTTTTCCAGCTTGATGTCCCATATTAGATGTAGTATATCTATCTAAAATTACAATATCATTTTGATAAAGTTCTTCTTCAATAAACTTTAAAAAATTATAACGTCTATCTGCTGCATAATAAAGACTACTAACAAGTGGATCTACAGCAGCTGATGTTTCTGGAAAAACAGATTCGCCTAACTCTGGTTTTCCTAAGTATGATGCACCTACGATTTTACCAGTTGGAGTATTATATTGGGGAAATGAATATTTTTTAACTTTTAAACCTTTAGATAAATAATATTCTTCTATCTTTTTACTTTGTGTTTCTTTTCCTGAACCATCTGTTCCTTCAATTACTATTATTTTTGCTCTTTGCATATTTCCTCCATTAAAAAATAACATAGTAATATTCTATGTTAAAAATGTATTAATTTATCATTAACACTAATATTACCTCTATATTTAATATAGCACATTAAATAATTTTTTTGTATATAAAGAAGTAATAAGTGTAAATGTTTTTTTATTGTTTTAATTGTTTTATATAATTTGGAGTATTAGCTGACATTGCATATACTACACTTTCTAAATAGTTTTTAAAAGCAATAGCTAGTTCACCTATCATGTTTGCTTTTTCTAGTGGAACGTCTTTAAATAAATCTTTTGTTTTATCATCAATTATATCATTATTTGCATTTATAAAATCATCAAGTACATATCCGGCATTATATCCATCTTTGCCTTTTTTAATTTTTATAATCATTTTAAAACAGTCTATAGTTGTATGATTTAAATTATCTTTTACGAATGAATTAAATATACTAATGAAATTTTCATTTAATTCAAATTTTCCAAATAGCACACTTAAGTCGTAAAAGAATATTCTTAAATATTTATCTTTCATAAAATACCTCTTAGTTTTTTATTATATATTTTTTATTTTGAGATTTCAAGAATTATTAAAATATGTTAAAATATTCTTGGATGTGATTATATGGCAGAACAAAAAACTATTGTATTTAAAGTTAGTGATAATATCAAAGAAAAAATGATTGATTATTATGAATTACTACAAAGAGATAAGAAACCACCATATTCAGTATTTCAAGCTGAGGAAGGTGGAACTATTATAACTTTATATGAAAGTGGTAAAGTTATGTTCCAAGGTATTAGTGCTGATATTGATGCTAACATGTGGAAAGATTTAGAAAGGCATTTTAATGATAGAGATGTAGATAGTGAAATTAAAACTAAAGACGATAAAGAGAATGATAAAACATACTATTATTATGATGCTATTGGCAGTGATGAAGTTGGTACTGGTGACTATTTTGGTCCTATTATTGTAACTGCTACGTTAGTCAATAAATCAACTAGAAAGTTACTTGAAGATTTAAAGATTATGGACTCTAAAAAAATGACTGATGAAAAGATTCGTAGATGTGCCCCTATTCTTATGGATAAAATACCTTATGTTACATTTACATTATCAAATATTAAGTATAACGAACTTTCTAATAAAGGGTTTAATATGAATAAAATTAAGGCAATTCTTCATAATAGAGTTTTATATGAGCTTTCTAATAAAGGAATACCATATCATAAAATTATAGTTGATCAATTTACTACTCCTAGAAGTTATTTTAGTTATTTAAAGCAAGAAAATATTACTGATAAAGTTACTAAGATAACATTCTTAACTAAAGGTGAAAGTAAACATCTAAGTGTAGCTGCTGCGAGTGTTATAAGTAGATATTTATTTTTAGTAGAAATGGATAAGTTATCAGAAAAGTATGGTGTTACTATATTAAAAGGTGCTAGTGATAAAGTAGATGAACTAGGTAAAAAGATTGTTTCTAAATATGGAAAGCTTGAACTAGAAAAGATAGCTAAACTTAATTTTAGAAATACAGAAAAGATTCTAAATAATTAGAATCTTTTCATTTTCTATGAGTTTTATTTTATAAATACCTGTTTTAGGACAAGTATATTCAAATTTTACTTTTAATTCTTCTTTTGTTTCTTCTTTAATTTCATCTTTTAATATTTTATATTCTTTAGATGTTGCTTCATTTAATATGTTAGTATTTTCTAAGTATGTGTATTTTAGTGGGTCTACTTTTTCATTATTTATCTTAACTTCATAGTGACAGTGTGTACCTTTTGAGTAACCTGTGTTTCCCATTACGCCTAGTACATCACCTTTATGCACTTTATCACCTTTTTTGACTCTAATAGTGTTATATTTTAAGTGAGCGACTACTGTTTCAATATTATTACCGTGATCTATTATTACATAGTTACCATAAGTTTTACTTGTTTTATCAGTTTTATTATAGTTCTTTAATACTTTTATTACTGTTCCATCTGCTGGAGCAAGGATGTTATGGTTAGGTCCTCCATATTTAGAGTTCCATGCCATATCTATTCCTTTATGACTACTTGAATAACCTCTTGTGAAACTTACATACTTACAAGGAAAATATAGTTTTATCATAAGTCTTTTCTTTCTATTTCTTTTACTTCGTTTATTTTATTAAATGATTTAAATAGT
>CAKOJC010000038.1 GCA_934088535.1 uncultured Bacilli bacterium
TTACCATCTTTTTCAAATACAAATCCAAAACCTTTTTTATCATGACTTATTGGTATTTTAGTAAATTTGATTCCCATAATATTATCTAGTTCATCAAATAATTCATAGTTTTTTATATAATCTTTTTTGTTATATTCATTTAATGTTTCAATAGAAATATATATTTTAGTGTTATAAACTCTATTAAATGAATGTACGCTTTTAACATGATCTGAGTGAGCATGTGTCACTATTATAAAGTCTATATCTTCAGGACGTTCATTAATACTATAAAGTGCATCTTTTAGTTTTCCAAATTGAAGTCCTGCATCTATTAAAAATTTAACATTATCAATATTAACAAAAGTAGAGTTTCCACTACTACTACTTCCTAAAACTACAATTTTCATTATAACCACCAGGTAATATTATAGCATAAATTTATATTTATTTTCTATTCTATTTTATTATTATCTATGTACTCATATTTTAATAAATTATTTTTATTAACTATATTTTCTCCTAGTCTTGATTCTATATCTTTTCTTGTGTTGTTTGCAATAGTGCCTCCTTCTTTGGCAATTATCCTGTTTTCTTCTAATCCGATAGGTTTATGCTTTTCAGCAAGCTTTCTTGTTGTAGTTTCGCCTATGTCCGCAAGTAATACTTCAAGTTCATCCATATTATCTCTTAATGATTCTTTTCTTAAACCTTTAAATTCTTTATATTCGTTTGCTGTCATACCTGACCATTCTTTATAAATATCATTAGTTAATATGGCAAACTCTATTTCTTCAGTTACTCCTCCTTTTTTCCATATATCAGTTAATTTCTTTCTATCTTGTATTCCTTTAATTCTTTTAATAATCCATTCTTCATCATATCCTTTAGCTCGATAAGTATCTATTGCCCTCTGCACTGTTATTGATGGGTCAAACACTTCATCTATTCTTTCTCTTCCTAATCTTGCTAACCATAATTTTATAGGTTCTGCATTTTTACTTGGAATTGATTCAATTATTCTAAACATTCCTTCTATGTCAACAACATCAGTATTATAATATTTACCATCTGATGATTTTAATTTCAGTTGGTGACAATTTGTAACCGACTCATTGCCCTCTTTTTTTAGACGATGTTTTAGCACTTTCCAATAATTTCTGGGATTGTCACTTTCAGATAAAACACCCACTATATCAACAACACTGATATAGTATTTTTGTTCCTCCCTATTCCATATAGTTCTTATTGTTTCACTATTAAACATTTTGTTTATTAAGTGCATTTGATTCTCTTTCATTTATGACCTCCTATTATTATAGTTAGCCATAAACTTCAAAAACACTTCTTTTTAATGCAAAATAAAAGAAGTATTAAACTTCTTATAATTATAATTTCTTTTATAAATGCTCTTACTTTTAAATTTCATTAATTGCTTCATTTGTATATTTTTTCTAGTTTTATATTAAATTTGTTTTTTTAAATATTCACTCAATTCTTTATTTGTACAATAAACATAGCATCCTTTCATTCCCCTAGTCATTAAAACTTTATATGTGTTTTTTATTATTTTATCAGCTATATTTAGTGCATATTCTTTTCCCATATTTCTTTCTATTGTTTTAATTCCTTTTAAAGATTTATGAGTTATTTCTTCGGGTGCTCTACTTTCATAGTCTGTTACTATTTTACCATCTTCATATCTTAAATCATTTCCTATGATTACACCAATATAATCAAATTCTAATCCTTGGCAAGTGTAAATACATCCTGCTTCATTCACTGAATTTTTATCTATTGCCCATGTTTGAGAATTTTCTAAATTCCAACTCATCCCAAAATTGTATTCAGGAATTTCTATATCATGTATATTTGTATTACTCTTTCCACCACTTATCCATTTCCAACAATAGCCAGCCACTATTCTAGATTTGTTATTTATATTATTTTTTTCTTCAATTGCTTTTTTCATTTCGTTTGGATCATCAAATACTTTGAAATCATAATCAAACCCTTCTATATCTAAGTTGGCTGTTCTTTTTATATCTAGAACATTGTCTAACCATGCAATATATCCATCAGAACCGTTGCATCTAAATTGACTATCAAGTTCATAAGTATAAATTCCAGCATTAAGTTCTTTTGCATATTTTCTAATTAAGTCTTCACTTCCTATGTCCTTTAATGTAACCTTTTGATTTTCATCAATAAAGAATATAGAAAATTTAGAAGCATTAATTATCTCTTTTACTTGATTTTCTCCCAAGTTAGAATATATTCCTGATTTCTCATTTAATCTGTGTGCTTCATCTACTATTAAGCAATCAATTGCATTAGTACTCTCATCATAAAATTTTCCTGAGCTTTGAAATAAATGATTAATTTCGGTATTTGTTCTAATACCTTTTAATTTACTTGCATAAATGTATCTTGGAGCTGAGTTTTTCGTAACATAGAAACATGTCATATTTCTATTAATTAGTTCTACTAGAAGATTTATAGCCAAAACAGATTTACCAGTTCCAGGCCCTCCTCTTACTATCATTACATTCTTTTCATTATTAGAAAGTGTGTCAATAGCATTTTTTATTGCATACTCTTTTATTATCTTTTGATTATCTATCATGTAAAATTCTTCATTACCGTCTAACATACTTGCTAGGGAATCTTGAAGCATTTTTGAAGGCCTAATTCTTCCGTTATCTATATCATAAAGGATTGATCCATCATCTCCTTCATCAATGTACTTTTTAATAAAATTTCTTAATTTTAAAACGTCACTATGACCAAATAATGGTGCTTTTGATGTATATTCTTTATATTTATCACTATTAAGTGTTTCATCTTCTTCCAAATAATAATTGTGAAGATATGCACATGGATATATATTTATATTATTTAATTGTATAGATTCATTGTAATCCCTTATTAAATTTGCATATGTCATTGCCTGATATGATGGATGGTTTACATCTCTTAATCCGCCACCTGTATATGTATTTACTTTATAAACACCATCCATATCATCTACTTCAGTACATTTATCCCATTGTTTTAATTCTACTATTATTACATTTGATGCATTTGTTTTGAACCCTGACATCATAAAGTCTATTCTACATCCGGTTGGTGGGATATTATATTCTATTGCAATGCCCATATTATCTGGTATATCATTATCACTTAATACACCTCTCATATATTGCATTGAGTTTTTCCATGAATTGAATTCTGGAATACTTGGCCTTCTTTTTATTATTTCTATATACTTATTTCTTATTCTATCTGCAATTAGACCAATATCTACATCATTAATAAAACTTGATTTTACACCTTCATATACTAACATACTTTTACTCCTATAATTTGTTATATTTTGTGCTAGTTCCCTTAGCCTTTTCTATTGGATATTTAATGGCTGTTTTTTTCATCTTGTCTAATACAATTTGTTTAGGGTCAAGATTTAATTTATTTGCCATTTGAATGCAATAATTTAACACATCAGCAAGTTCTTCTTTAACTTCTTCTATATCATAATTATTATTCCATTGAAAGCATTCTAATAATTCTCCTGCTTCTATACATATACTTTTAGCCAAATTTTCTGGAGAATGAAACTGATCCCAATCTCTTTCTTTATTAAACTTATCTATTTTTTCTACTAATTCTTTCATTAGATCCTCCTGAAAAATATTATATATACTATTATATCATATTGCCGACTATATTTATGTTATTGTTAGCAAAATATTTTTTCAAATAATTTTCTAAACTTATTAATTGGAAGAGTATTTTTTATGACTTGTTTTTTCTTTAACTTTACCTTATTTTTCTTAATATCAATAATAAAATGATATATTACTTCTACTCTATATTCTTTAGATAAACCGCAGAATTGTTCTATTATGACATAAAATTTATTTTTACTTATTTCTTTAAAATTCAATTCATCACCATCGCCTTCGCGAAATTCTAGCATTTTATATTTTTTATTTAGTTCCTCATAAAAATTATTTTTTTGGGTCCAATCATTTAGTAATTTTCTAGCTTTTTCTTCATTTATTCTTTTATTAATTTTTTCTTGAATTTCTTTGTTTTTTTCTTCTTGTGTTCCAGCTATCACATTATCTCTTTCAAAATATTTTTTTATATTTTCTATTAATTTTTTTATATCTTCAGAATATTCTTCATTAATTTTATAGTCTTTTCTACTTTTGACAAGTCCTTTTTTATCTTTATAAGTTGTATTTATAAAGTCTATAATTTTATTTTTTTCATTCTCATCAATTTGACATTCATTGATCTTTTTTACTATTTCTTTTATATTCTTATCTTTCTTTTTGTCATGAACATCACCTGCTAATATTGCATAAAATCCATAATTTTCATATGTTTTAGATAAATTTTCAATTAATTCTCTTTTATCATTATCAACAATCGTGTAAACTTTTTGATAGCCCAAATCCTTTAACATTTCTAAAATTATACTAATATTATTTGCACCACCTGCTCCCCAACCAAAATATGATGCATTTGGTGTATAATTATACTGTTCAAAAATTTTTGGATAGCAAACTACATCATCTTGCCCTTCTGTTAATATTACATTATCTTGCAAAAAGAATATATCATTTGTATCTAAGGATAAAGTATGAATATTATTGTTATCATTTATTATTTTATTAATTCCATCTTTTGTTTTTTGACTAAGTTCATAAACATTAATATCATCTTCTTCTTTTCTAAATCTCAAAATTTTGCTTTGATTTGCAAATAAATTCCAATCTGCAAAATATGGTGAATGAGTACTTATTATTATTTGTTTGTCTTTTGAACATTCAACTAGTAATTGAAACAATCTTTTTTGAAGATCGGGATGTAATGAAATTTCTGGTTCATCTATTAATATAATATTATCTTCTGAAGCATCATATAATGCATCAATTATATTAAATATATTAATATACCCATCTCCTGCACCATTACTACTATGACTAACATTTTTATATTCAAATTCGAGATAAGAAGTATTTTCATTTATTGTTTCTATTTTCCATTTTGGTATAGGATTAAGAACTTTTATTAAATATTGTTCAAACATTTCTTTGTTATTAAATACCTTAATTAATCTTTCTCCAAAATTATTAGTATAATTATTTTCTGATCTATATTCATATCCGCCAATATTTCCCTTATAGTCTTCTCTATCTGCATATCCTGATGTATTAAATGTTGAATTAAAATTTCTTTTACTAGATAAAATAAATGTTTTAAGTCTACTATCCGAATTTCCCGTTTGTATTACACCATTTATTTTTCTTTCAACATATGATCCACCTTTATCTGTGGTATATAATCCTATTTTTCTATTGTTATCTTCAAGTACTTCTATTTTGATTCTTTCTTTTGTATTTATGTTTCTAGCACCTTTTGATATTACTTTTGCATTAGAACTTAATAAATGCATTGCTTCTATAACTGTTGATTTACCACTATTATTTGGCCCAACCATTATTGTAAGTCCACTTCCCGGTGTTTTTTTATCTGGTACTGAAAATTCTATAGTTGTTTCTTTAGAAAATCCTCTTAGACCACTTATTGTAATTGCTTTGATTGCCATTTTATTTTACTCCTTTTTTTATAATTTGTTTTATTATTTTTTAATAATTAATTTAATCTTATAGGTTTACCTTGTATTATACATTTTATATTAAAGATAGTAAATAATTTTTTTGATAAAAATAAAAGAAGCATTTAAGCTTCTTAAAGGTCAAATAAACTTAGTTGTGAGCTTTCTGGTATTCCTTTAAATATTCCCATTGCTCTCATTTTGTCTATTAGAGTTTGTGATACTTTGCATCTACTTTGGAAGTCTTCGATACTAATAAATGGACGTTTTTTAGCTTCTGCTTCTATATTTTTAGCAACTGTTTCACCAAGACCATCTATTGTTATGAATGGTGGGATAATTGTTTTATCATCTTCTACTCCGAATGTTAGACCTTTTGATTTATAAAGATCAAACTCTGATACTCTTATGTGTCTTGCAGCCATTTCTAAAGCTACATTTAAACATTCTTGTTGTCCTGCTTCTTTATTAGTAGCATCGTATCCTTTGTTTTTAATTTCAATTATTTTGTTCTTAATAGCATCATATCCTTTAATCATTGCTTCTATATCAAAGTCTGTTGCTTTAGTTGAGAACCATGAAGCGTAGAAGTATGCTGGCATATGTACTTTGTACCAAGCTATTCTAAATGCACTTGTTACGTATGCGGCTGCATGTGCTTTAGGGAACATGTATTTTATTTTATGACATGACTCTATGAACCACTCTTCTATTCCTGCTTCTTCCATAGTTTTTCTGTGTTCTTCCCATGTAACTGGGTCCTTTGATGCTTTTCCTTTACGAACAAATTCCATTATTTTGAATGCTTTGATTGGTTTCATTCCTTTATACATTAGGTATACCATAATATCATCACGACATCCAATAACGTCTTTGAATGGTACTTGTATTTTACCTTCGGCATCTGGTGTACATAAATCTCTTGCGTTTCCTAACCAAACATCAGTACCATGAGAAAGACCTGAAAGTTTTACAAGTTCTGCAAACGTTGTTGGTTTTGTTTCAGCGACCATGCCTATTGTAAATGAAGTACCAAATTCTGGAATTCCTAGTGTACCTGTTGGACACATTATTTCATCATTTGTGACACCTAATACTTTGGTTGATGTAAATATACTCATTGTATCTTTATCATCTAGTGGTACTTTTGATACGTCTGTGTGACTTAAATCTTGAATAAGTCTTAATTGTGTTGGGTCTGAGTGACCTAATATATCTAGTTTTAGTAAGTCTGCATCTATTGCATGGTAATCAAAGTGTGTTGTTCTCCATGCTGAATTAACATCATCTGCTGGAAATTGGAATGGTGTAAAGTCTGATACATCCATATAATCTGGTACAACTACTATACCACCTGGGTGTTGACCTGTTGTTCTTTTAACTCCTGTACATCCCATAGCAAGTCTTTCTATTTCACAACTTCTTTTATCTAAAATACCTCTATCTTCAAAGTATCCTTTTACAAATCCATATGCAGTTTTTTCTGCGACAGTACCTATTGTTCCAGCTCTATAAACATTATCTACTCCGAACAATACTTTTGTATATTCATGAGCTGATGCTTGGTTTAGATCTGAGAAGTTAAGGTCTATATCTGGTACTTTGTCTGCGTTGAATCCTAAGAATGTAGCAAATGGCATATCTTGTCCATCTTTTATCATCTTTTCACCACAGTTAGGACATAGTTTATCTGGAAGGTCAAAACCACTTGAGTAATCTTTACCATAAGGAACTCCGTTTTCATCTATAAATATGCTTGTTTTACATTTACCACATCTATAGTGCGCTGGAAGTGGATTAACTTCCGTTATACCCATCATTGTAGCAACAAAACTACTACCTACAGAACCTCTTGATCCTACTAGATATCCTTCATCATTAGAGTGTTTAACTAGTCTTTGTGCGATTAAGTATATTGGATCAAAACCTCCACCTATGATACCACCTAGTTCTTTTTTAACTTTTTTAGCTAGAGATTTCTCATTTAGTTCTCCATCTTCTTCTGTCCATTTGTTTTTAACACTTTCACCTATAAGTTCTTTTACTTTATCAAACCCTTCTAGTAGTGTTTCATGAAGACGAGTAAATGTTTCTGTTTCTAGATCTTCTTCTGTAATATCCGGTTTTTCTTCTTTGATTCTATCGTTCCAGTACTTGAATATTGCATCTCCGTAAAGTTCTTTTGAGATACGTTCTTCTATATTATGTGGTAGTGGATCCCCATACCATTCTTTTGCTTTTTCAAATACTAGGTCTGTAACGACTCTTGGACAATCTAGGTAGCTTTGTCCATCGTCTGCTTTAACTCTTGGACTAAATGGAATGCCACCTGTATCAATAATAACTTCAAATTCTCCGACCATATCACATATCTTATTAGTATTAGTTACTACTATTTCGTATGCTAAATCTTTGTCTAAGAAGTCAAAGTCATTTAACATTTCATTAGTTGTTCTAAAGTGTTGAGATGGAATATTTGTGATATTACTTTTAGCTAGTGGATGTCTTCCTCCTCCTGGTACTTTTTGATTTATTATGATTTCTCTATATATCTTATCTTCTCTTGTGAAGTGGTGTACGTCTCCTGTAGCTACTACTATTTTACCTGCTGCCTTTGATGCTTCTATTACTTTCTTAATATGATTTTTAAGTTCAAATGAGTTAGCAAAGTCACTTGTTTGTATTAAGTGATCATATACTTCTGGAGGTTGTACTTCTACATAATCATAGAAGTTTATTATATTAGTTAGTTCTTCTCCGTCTTTGCTTCTTGCTTCTTTAAATACTTCTGATTCGTAGCAGCCACTTCCTATTAAAATACCTTCTCTTAGTTCGTTTAGTTTGCTTCTTAATATTCTTGGTGTCTTATATAGATAAGTTGTGTTTGCTAAAGAGATGATCTTAAACATATTTTTAAGACCTGTTCTATTTAGTGCAATTGCATTAAAGTGATAAGTTCTACCAAATTTATATATTTCATCTTTACTAATTAGTCTTTCTAAATCACTTATTTTTTCATAGTTTTGACCTATTAATTTTTGACACATCTTATGGAATACTAGTGCTGTTCCTTCTGCATCGTAATCTGCTCTATGGTGACTTTCTTCATCGAATGGTACGTTATATCTTTTAACTAGAGCTGACAAGCTATGTCTTGCAAATCCTTGGTCTAAAGCACGAGATAATTCTAATGTATCTATTACTGTATTTGTAAATTCTCCTAAATTATATTTTCTCATAGCACTTTCAATAAATGAAATATCGAATTTAGCGTTATGAGCAACCATTGGAGCGTTTCCGGTCCACTCTAAGAATCTTTTTGTTACTTCTTCTTCAGTGCCTGCATCTTTTACCATTTCATCTGTTATTTCAGTAAGTTCAGTAATTTTATCTGGTATATGTCTTCCTGGATTAATAAATTCATCGAATCTATCTATGATTGCTCCATTTTGTATTTTAACGGCTCCTATTTCGATCATTTGATCGCCTGATGCTGCATTAAAACCAGTTGTTTCTGTATCGTATACTACGAATGCTGTGTCTTCTAAAGGTAAGTCTGTTGGTCTTACTACTATAGCTACTGTATCATCTACTAAAGTAAGTTCTGTTCCATAAATACCTTTAAATTTCTTTTCTGGATCAGTTTGTTTTTTATTGTATCCTTGTATTATTCCATATGCGATAGGGAATGCTTGACAACCATTATGATCAGTGATTGCTACACCTCTATAACCCATTTCTATTGCTCTACTTACTAGTTCACAAGTGTGTGCTCCAAGGTCTAACCTAGTAAGTCCATCCATTTGACTCATCATTGTGTGAGCATGCAACTCTACTCTTTTTACTTCGGCATCATCTGTTAATTTTTGTTCTTTCTTTTCATAAGTTTCTATATCATTAATACCAAATTCATAATCATTACTTCTTTGATTGTATTTAATATTTCCTCTTAGTTTATACCATTTATCTTTCTTTATATTTGAAAGAAGATAGTCAAATTCTTCTTGTTTCTTAGTGAAGATGTTTGCCATAATACTGTCAGTATAATCAGTTAATTTAAGCGTTATAATGAACCAACCACTTTGTGTACTTTTAGAGTCAATGCCAAATACTTTAGCTATTAAGACTACTCTATCTTCATTAGTAAT
>CAKOJC010000039.1 GCA_934088535.1 uncultured Bacilli bacterium
ACTATAGTAGAAACAGGAGACTTCAAAATAGACTTAACTCCTATTGGACCAGTTGCTAATATGGGTAAAATGGCTGCTATTGGAAATGAAGGTGTAACACTTCTAATGAGTGATTCAACAAATGCTCTTACACCAGGTTTTTCAGCAAGTGAATCAGTAGTAGATGAAGCCTTAGGTGAAATATTCGCAGCAAACACTGAATCAAGAATAATCCTAGCTACATTCGCAAGTAACATCTATAGACTTACTCACATCGTAGAAACTTGTAAAGAAAACAATAGAAAAATCGCAGTATTTGGTCGTAGTATGAATACAAATATTGAAATAGCTATAGAATGTGGTTATATAAAAGATAAAGACATATTTATAACAAGTGATGAAGCTAATAAACTTCCACCATCTAAAGTATGTCTACTTTGTACAGGTAGTCAAGGAGAACCTTTAGCTGCCCTATCACGTATAGCTAATGGAAATGATAGAAACATAACACTTATGAAAGATGATACTGTTATATTCTCAAGTTCACCAATACCAGGTAACTCAATGTCTATTAACAGAATCATTAATAAATTATATCTAAAAGGTGCTAAAGTTTACACTAACACTAGTGAATATGATGTTCACACAAGTGGACACGCTAAACAAGAAGAATTAAAACTTTTACTTAGACTTATACGTCCTAAATACTTTATGCCAATGCATGGTGAATATAGAATGCTTGTTTCACATACGGACTTAGGTGTACTTTGCGATATACCAAGAGAAAATACATTCGTATGTAAGAATGGAGATGTAATGGCTCTTAAAGATGGAGTTGTTTATAGAAAAGGTTCTATTCCAATAAATGATATATATGTAGATGGAAGTAGAATTGGAGACGTTGGCGTTTCAATCATAAAAGATAGAAAAATAATGTCAACAGATGGAGTACTAATAGTAATATTAAATATAGACTTAGTAAATAAAAAACTATTATTAGAACCAAATATAACTACAAGAGGTTTTGTAGTAGTAAACGATAATCAAGACTTAATTAAAAAAATACAAGATAAAACAAATATAATCGCACTAAACGAACTAGAAAAAGATAACTTCAGTCTAACAGACTTAAAAAATAGAATTATCTTAGAAATAAACTCTTATGTTATAGAACTAACTGGTAGAAGACCTATCATTATACCAATGATATTAAGCACAAAAGAAAACTTGAATAACTAAAATTCAAGTTTTTTATTTCTTAAGTTTTCTCTCAAAACTAATAGTATCTTTATCATCAAAATTAATAAAATCAACAGATAAATTACTAGCCTTATCTTCCTCAAAATCAATACTACCTGCTAAGAAACCTCTATTAACAATAGTATATGAATTAGATGGCATATCAGCAAGCGTAGGAACTCTAAATATCGCATACTTCCCATCAAACAAACATCTATATTGATGGCTATGTCCAAAGAAATTTAAAAGAACAGTCGCATCCCCTACCATATTTAACATTCTAGATATATCATGTTTTAAAGATATATATTCATCCCTAAGTCTTAAATATGAACTTCTATACCCAGTAATAACAAAATCATCTCTATTACTTAAAGTATCAGCAATATCATAATTACAAACAACTATTGGAAAAGCATCATGATTACCAAGTAATATTACATTTTTAACACTATTATCATATGGATAATCTTCTATAACATGACTTACTTGAGAAGGAATACTTCTATATTTACGATTACATCTACTATAATTAGAATAACACCCTTCAATTAAGTCACCAGCATGAAATATATATTTAACACCATGACTAAGTGCATAGTCATAAACCCTCTTTAAATAATCAAAATTCTCAAACTTACTTCCTATATGAGTATCACTTATAACAATAAAATTAAGTTTATCATCACTCTCTAAATTAAAAGTATCACATACATAAGAATGAGATAAAACTTCTTCATTATCAAGTCCTTTTTGTAATAATAATTCTCTTCTAGGTATATTATCTACATGTTCTCTTTTAATAATACTATCACTCTTAAGCAAATTTAATACTTCATCAATTGCATTCTTAACTAAAGATAAATATATCTTTTCACTAGAAGTCCCATAAGTATATAAATCTATATACATAGTTCTAAGTAATGATAAATATGATGATGGACTAATATTAAGGACATTAATAATTTCAAAGTAACTTTTCCCATCACAAAGTAAACCAAATATTTGATTCCTTTTTATCCCACCAAAATTTCTAGTAACATTTTTAACATTTTTACCAAGTAATTTATCAAGCATAGGAATCAAATAAAAATTACTCTCTTCCATAGAAAAAACTATATCACTTCTTATTTTCTTAAGCATAGATACTATATAAGATCTTTCTAGATTTAAACATTTAGATATATCATCTACACTATAATCTAACTTAACTAAATCAATTATATGTTCATAAACATCAAAATTAACATTAGTAGTCATAACCCCTCCAAAGTAAAAACTATAATAACATAAAAATAGAGTTTTTTAAACTCTATTTATTATATTCCACTTTATAAAGATTAGAATCTATATCAATAATATATTTATCCATAGTTTCAGATATAAATAATGGATATTTATAGTTTTCATTTCTAAGAGTCATATATCCCATCTCCCTTATTAATGGAACATCATATGTTTTAAATGACTTTTTAAATTCATCTAAGAAACTTTGAGTATTAGAAAGACTACTCTTATTTAGAAAATTACTATAATATACTTTAGTTTCAGTATCAGTACAATTAATAACAACTAAATATGAATTAACATTCTCTATTACTTCAAATGAACTAATATTATTATAATCAAGAACTATAAAATCATTATTATTCTTATTTTTAACTTCTAATAACCCATCATTATTAATAAAGAATTCATATAAGTAATGAGCTTCTATTTTGTCATTTTCTCCTACATATACATCGCGAGTATAATCAACAGTATATTTATTATAATATGGATAATGCGTTTCTATATCATTATAATTAACACTTTTACTATTAAATTCATAACATACTTGATAATCTTCATAACCATCAATAAATACTTGAAGTGGCAACATAAGTATTACAAATAATGTTACCATAACTGTAACAAGTCTTTTATCATTTTTATCAATAACTTTAGTACCATCTTTTAAATTAGTTCTTTTAAATACAAGCAATGCACCTACTACATTTATAGATGATAAAATTAAAGTTGAAAATGCTTGATATAAGACAATACCAGTAGTTGGAGTATTAAAAGTACAATCTTTAATTAAATTAATATCTCCTAACATTAAGCAAAAATCATATACACCATGTAAGAATATAACAGCCCATACGTTTTTAGTTTTATAATAAATACTTCCAAGTAATAAACCAGCTGATGTAGCTTGAATTACTTGAATAATAGTTGTAAATAAATCTTGACCAGCTAACATATTTGAAAAATGTATTAATCCAAATATCAATGATGAAAATAATATAGAAAGTATTATATGTTTTTTAGTATCTCCATATCTTTCAATAAATTCATTTTGAAGCCAGCCTCTACATAAAAACTCTTCAGCTATACCAATAAATATAGTAAGTAATAATAAATTTACAAAGTTACCAACATTAAATCCATCTAAAGATGATAAACTTCCTAATAAAGATATAGCAGCAATTATAAGCATTGGAAATCCAAGTGTAATTGACTTTAAAAATTTCTGTTTCTTATCAGTAAATACATATGAATTTTTAAATAACAACATTACAATAAGTACTAACGCAGCATATATTATTTGAAGTAATAAATCAGTACCATATTTATTATAAGTAATATTATTAGATATAACACCAGGAAGAACTGTTATCACACTATCTATTAATACAAAAATGATTAACATCTGTAAAAAATATATAAATATACTCTTTTTATTCTTTTTCATTCTTTCACCTACTTATCTTTCTCATCATCATTAAGCATTCTTAATATCTTATTTTGATTAGATATTATTTTAGACATTTGATCATGCAATTCTTCAAGAATAAGTTCACTCTTTAAATCTGTTTTATAATCATTCTTACCTCTTAAAGTATCTTTCTTAGCAGCTCTATTTTGGCTCATCATTATTATTGGTGCTTGTAAAGCTGCCACACAAGATAAGAATAAATTAAGTAATATGAACGGATAAGGATCAAAAGCATCTTCTTCACTTAATATTATTAAATTAATTCCCATCCATAATAATAAGAATATTATAAATCCAATAATAAATACCCAACTACCAGCTTTTTCAGTAATTCTATCAGCTAATTTATCTTTCCATGTTTCGTTTTCTTCAGCTTGTTTATCAACATCTATAGCAATTGGTTCATTAAATAATATTTCCATTAGTTGTGATTCATCTTCATTTTCAAGTTCTTTATTTTTAAGTAACATTTTAACTATTTCTTTTTTAGTTCTAACTTGTCCCATATTTTTTACCTCTATTATAAATAATATAACAAATAAGATTTAAAGTAAAGAACAAGTCCTACATTTAAACACAAAAAAAGCCTCATTACTGAGACTAAATTTCCTATTGGTGGAGAATGTGGGACTCGAACCCGCGACCCCCTGCGTGCAAGGCAGATGCTCTAGCCAACTGAGCTAATTCCCCATTAGGTAGGCACTTGATAACAATCAAGCATATTAATACTACCATATAAATCATGAATAAGTCAAGTATTATTTTATTATTTTATTAAAATATTCATAATTTCTAATGCTAATTTAACATTATCGTGCCTAATTATATTATTTTCTATCTTAATTAAAGGTTTATTTACATGTTCAATCTTAATATTCTTAGAGTCTACTACTACTAAATCCTTTTGTTCTTGTGTTTCATAAATCTTAACAATTTCTGGATTTATCTCTTCACTATTAGTAATTATTGTATCTACTTTTCTCTTACCTAAATATTTATTTAATAATTTAACATGATCACTTGCCTTAAAATTATCAGTTTCACCTGGCTGTGTTACAACATTACATACATATATAATTTTAGCATTAGAAGAATCTATAGCTTTAATAACATCTTTACAAAGCAAATTAGGAATAATGCTAGTATACAAACTTCCCATACTAAGTATTATCGCATCAGCTTCTTTAATCTTATCTAGCACTTCTTTATTAGCTTTAGGTTCTTTCTTATAATAAACCTTCTTTATTTTTTTAGGAGATAATGTAATATGATGTTCGCCTTCTATTACCTCTCCATCATCCATTTTACCCATTAAAGTAACACAATCATCTGTTAAAGGAAGAACTTCACCTTTAAGATTTAAAATATCACTTATAAGTTTTATACCACTAGATAAATTACCACCTATATCAGTTAAAGCAGCAAGTATTAAATTACCAACAGTATGGCCATCAAAATCCCCATTTGAACAAAACCTATAATTTACGAGTTTTTCAACTATATCTTCAGTTTCTGATAAAGATATAAGAACTCTTCTAATATCTCCAACAGCTGGTATATTGAATTCTTCCCTAATTTTTCCAGTACTCTTTCCATCATCACAAACACTAACAACAGCAGTTATTTCAAATGGAAACTGTTTAAGACCTTGTATTAGAACAGATTGTCCTGTTCCACCACCCAAAACCACTAATTTTTTATTCATATGTCTACCTCTTGTTATTTTATTACATTAGCCTCTCTTTTATTCTTACGAGCTAACTTATAAAAATCATCTATCTTTTTAGCATACTCCTTATAAATTCCTTTTTCTCTTAAATCTTGAAGATATGATAATACACTTTCTTTATTAATTGTTCCAAGAAAGAATTCTTGATATCCATCACCTTCATACATTATTGTACCATATTTTTTATCAACTAGAAACCCTGGTCTAGATTTAAAACCCATACTAACACTATAAGTTCTTTTAGTTACTATTTCTTTCGCATGAGTTTCTGGAAAATAAGAGCCTATTGATTTCTTACTAGTTAGTTCAAAAAATAATTTAACTTCCGTTCCATCACTCAAAAAAACTTTATTCATTTTAGATGTTGGCTTATATGGATCATCCTTAAAAAAATACATCTTATCTAAGTCAACACTCAAATATTCTTTATCCACTTTCTACTCCTTTTTATTTATCAACAAAATACGCATAATATTCTTCAAAACAAATATTTTCAGACTTTATAATATTTGCTGCCTCACTACCAACATATCTAAGTCTCCAAGTTGAAGCCTCAAACCCGGTTATATCAGTTTTATCTTCTGGAAATCTAAATATAAAACCAAATCTATACGCATTATCACTAAGCCATTTATATTCAGGACTTTCTTTAGGTTCATCATATTCTTTATATAATGGAACTATTGTAAACGATATACCTGTTTGATATTCAGAATGACCTGCTCTTGCAGCTATCCTATCAGCTTCACTATATCCATAAGCATTTTTATATCTTTCAAATATACTCTCTTGTTCACTATATGATCTATATCCATCAGCAAGTACAAAGGTATACCCATCTTCACTCGCAGCATCAATTAATGCAACTATATTATCCATAATACTATTACTTATTTTAACCCCTGTATAAGCATACTGACTAGGTACATCAATAATATCATCAGGTTCATAATCTTTACTTAAACCATATAATCTATTAACAAGCATTAATTCCTTCTTAGATGTATCAGTTTCTTTAGTATTATCAAACCAATCAACATTAGATTCTGTATTAATAATAGTTACAATATTAGTATAACTTTCTAACTTATTTTCTTTTTTATAATCTAGATATTTAGATAAATTTTTATATAAAAAATATTTTTCACTCATAAACTTAACAATATTTTTATCATATTTAAGCTCCATAAGTTTATCAATATCATTATCACTCAATTTATCTTTAATAACTTTTATTTCATCTTCTTTATATCCAACTACACCAAGTTTATATTCATAAGTTTGTTTATATTTATAATTGCTAACTAATTTAACTACACCAAAAATAATACCTATTAATATAACAAGAAAAATAGTAAATCTATAATAATTAAATTTTCTAACAACCATATCTTATCCTCCACTATAATTATACTAAATTTAATTATATTTTTATAGTTAGAAACCAAAAATAGACAAAATATTACATAACATATTTTTTTTTTGAAAAGAATATGATAAAATCAATGTATATAATAGAAAGGAGTAAGAGATGTCAAGCAGTACATTATCAAATTTAATTAATATTGCATATGAATTTAGTTATGATTATGATTTAACTAGTTCAAGTGGCAGCAATGGATTAGAAGGACTACTTGGTGGTGCGCTTATAGTACCAGGTATAATTGCATTAATTGGAATTATATCTATGTGGAAAATATATACAAAAGCAGGTAAACCAGGATGGGCGTCAATTATACCAATTTACAATATAATTGTATTAATTCAAATTGCTGGATTATCTATGATGTATTTATTATTCTTCTTTGTACCAATTTTAAATATTTATGCTATATTTAAAATTTATATTGAAGTAGCTCATAAATTTGGAAAATCTACTGGATTTGGCGTTGGTATGATATTCTTAAATATTATTTTTATGCCAATGTTAGCATTCGGTAGTGCAACATATGAAGGAAATAGTAACCCTTCAATGAGTAATAATAATAACAACTATAACAATAATTTTAATAGCAATAATAATTATAATAACCAAATGAATACTAATCAACCAACTATGGGATTTGATCCTCAAACTGGTCAACCTATCACAGGTTATAATCCACAAAATGGACAACCAATTTATGGTAATCAAAATCAAACACAAACTAACACATTTGTTGATAACAGTATGAATCAACCAACAACAAACACTTTCGTTGATAACGGTATGAATCAACCATCAACAAATACTTTTGTTGATAATAGTATGATTAACAATGCAAATAATCAAGTAGCAGCAGAACCTGTTCAAAATAGTTTTGTAGCACCTACTGAACCTACAGTTCCTACAACACCTGTAGAACCAGTAAACAATGTTACAGCACCTAGTATTGATAGACCAGATGCAACACCAGTTAATGATGTTAATAATATTCAATAATTAAACATAAAAAAACAATCCAATGGATTGCTTTTTTTATGCTATTTAATTTCGTAAGTTGTACCTTCACGAGTATCTTTAAGAACTATTCCCTTCTCTAATAATTCATTACGAATTTTATCTGCAAGTTCATAATTCTTATTCTTTTTAGCTTCATTTCTTTCTTCTATTTTAGATTTAATAAATTCTTCATCAACTTCATTATTACTAACAACTTCTGTAGTAAGCTCAAGTCCTAAAACTTTATCATAATCTTTAATTAATTCATACTTAGTAACATCATTAGTTTCAACCTTTAATACATCATAAATTACAGATATAGCATTTGCAGTATTAATATCATCTTCTAAATAAGAAACAAATTTATCTTTGTATTCATTGAATACTTTATTATCAATCTCTCCATCCTTAGATAAACTAAGTACTTTATTTTTAAGTTTTTTATAAGCGTTTTCTGCTCCATCTAAAGAACTATAACTAAATGTTAATTGTTTTCTATAATGACTTTGTAAGCATAGGAAACGATAACTAAGTGGATCATAACCATTTTCAATTAATGTATCAACTGTTAATGTCTTACCTTTACTTTTACTCATCTTTCCACTTTCATCATTTAAATGTTCAACATGGAACCAATATTTACACCAAGGATGTTCCAAGAAGCTTTCTGACTGAGCAATTTCATTAGTATGATGTGGGAAAATATTATCTACACCACCACAATGTATATCCAAATGTTCTCCTAAATATTTAATACTAATACCAGAACATTCAATATGCCAACCTGGATATCCAAGACCAAATGGACTTTCCCATTTTAAATCTTGACTATCAAATTTACTCTTAGTAAACCAAAGTACAAAGTCAGCCTTATTCTTTTTATTATTATCTACTTCAACTGTATCTCTAACTCCATCTAATAATTCTTCTTCTATATGATTAGTTAAAACATAATATTGTTTTAATTTACTAGTATCAAAATATACATTTCCACCTGCTTCATAAGCATATCCAGTATCTAATAATTTTTGAATAATTTTAATATATTCATCAATATTTTCAGTAGCTGGACTTACTATTTCTGGTTTAATTATATTAAGTTTTTTGAAATCTTCAAAAAATATATCTGTATAATATTTTGCTATTTCAAGTACTGTTTTATGTTCTTTTTGAGCAGCAGTCACCATTTTATCATTACCAGTATCTGAATCACTTGATAAATGTCCTACATCTGTAATATTCATACATCGTTTAACATT
>CAKOJC010000040.1 GCA_934088535.1 uncultured Bacilli bacterium
ATGTTTGAGCAAAGAATACAATATGGATATAAATATGAAAGTGATTTTGGAGTATTCTTGGTTAGAAGATTAGATGGAGAAACATTATGTTATGATATACCATTAGAACTATTTAATAATATGATGATAGAGTATGAACTTGTAACAGGAAATAGAGTACTTATTGGATGTGAAATTGAATGTATTCATTACGATTCTGAATGTAAGAATGCTATAGTTGATTTTAGAAGATTTAATTATACACAAGATAAAGTTGATGAAATAGTAAGCTTGATTGAAGAACAATATAAAGTACCAGAAAAGACTGAAAAACGTAAAATATTAAGTAGAATTTTTAATAGAAAGTAAAAAGCTTTCTATTTTCTTTTAAAAAATACACTTAAATGATATAATTTATGTATGGAAACAAAAGATATAGAGAAAAAATTAAATGATTATTTGAATATTCTTAATGATATTGGTGTAAAGTTAGAAATAGATACTAAGAATAAAAGAATAGAAGAATTAGAGAGTATTTCATCAGATACTTCTTTTTGGAATGACATGGATAATGCTAAGAATGTTCTTAGTGAACTTAAAGGACTTAAAGAAGTATGTAATAAATATAATAATCTTTATAGTTCTGTTAATACGTTGTTGGAAATGCTTGAGTTGGAACTTAGTGGTGAAGATATTGATGGTGTACTTAGCGAAATTAATGAAATAGAAAATTCTTTAGAAAAACTAAAGTTATATGCATTATTAAGTGGTGAATTTGATTCTAATAATGCATATATTGAAATACATAGTGGAGCTGGTGGTACTGAAAGTAATGATTGGGCTAATATGTTACTTAGAATGTATACTAGATATTTTGATAAGAATGACTATAAATATGAAATTATAAGTAGACAAGATGGTGAAGAAGTTGGTATTAAGGGATGTACTTTGCTTGTTAAAGGGTATTATGCTTTTGGATACTTAAAGGGCGAAACTGGAGTACATAGACTTGTTAGAATAAGTCCTTTTGATAGTAATAGTCGTCGCCATACATCTTTTGCATCAGTATTAGTAACACCAGAAATAAATAAAAAATTGGAAGTAGAGATAAAAGAAAGTGATTTAAGAATAGATGTATATCGTTCTAGTGGATGTGGTGGTCAAGGGGTAAATACAACTGATTCAGCTGTTAGGATTACACATATACCTACTGGCATAGTTACATCATCTCAAATGGAAAGAAGTCAACTTAGAAATAAAGAAATAGCACTTGAAATGTTAAAAAATAAATTGTATATTCTCAATCAAAAAGAATTTAATGATAAAATAAAGGATCTTAAAGGTGATGTTATGGATGTTAACTTTGGAAGTGCTGTTAGAAGTTATGTAATGTGTCCATATACATTAGTAAAAGATACAAGAACAAACTATGAAACATCTAATGTAGATAAAGTACTTGATGGTGAAATAAAAGAATTCTTAGAAGAATATCTTAAAATATAGCAATCATTGATTGCTTTTTGTTTACACTTTTTTGTTGAGATTATTTTCAATATAGAAAAATAGTTTGAATTTTGTTATAATTATGTTGGAGTATATTCTAAAAAATAACTCAAAAGGAAAAAATTGTATTTTGACAATTAAACCATAAATAATATAATAATTAGTGGAGGCGGGAATGCAACTAATAGAACTTAAAAACGTATATAAAAGATATCCTAATGGTGTTACTGCGTTATGTGATGTAAATTTAGAGATATCTAAAGGTGAATTTGTATTTGTTATAGGTGCATCAGGAAGTGGAAAAAGTACATTAATAAAACTATTATATAGACAAGAAAAGCCATCTCGTGGTGAAGTTTATGTTGGTGGAGTAAATGTATCAAAACTTAGAAATGGTAAAGTATATAAACTTAGACGTAAATTAGGAATAGTTTTTCAAGACTACAAGTTATTACCAAAATTAACTGTATATGAAAATGTTGCTTTTGCATTAGAAGTATATGGTCTTAAGGAAACAGAAGTTAGAAAAAGAGCTATTAAAGCGATAGAACAAGTAGGTCTTAAAGATAAACTTAGAAGTTATCCTGATGAACTTTCTGGTGGAGAACAACAAAGAGTATCAATAGCAAGAGCTATAGTAAATGAACCTAAAGTGTTAATATGCGATGAACCTACTGGTAACTTGGACCCTGAAACTTCAATGGAAATTATGAAGGTTATAGATGGTATCAATAAAGATTTAGGAACAACTATTATAATGGCAACGCATGATAAAGAAATAGTAAACAAGATGAAAAAGAGAGTAATAGTTATAGACAAAGGACTAGTAGCTAAAGATAGTCAGAAAGGAAAGTATAAGAGTGAAGGCATTTAGAATATTAAAAAGTAATATACAAGAGTCATTTAAAGGTGTATTTCGTAACTTTTCATTATCACTTGCTAGTATCTCTTGTATAACAATAACATTAATATTAGTAGGTTTTAGTATTTTATTATCATATAATGTTAATAACTTTACTAAACAAATAGAAAAAGATATGACAATAGTAGTATTCTTAGATAGAAAAACAACTACTGCTGAATCAGAAGCATTAATGACAAGAATACAAAATACAGAGAATGTTACTGAAGTAAAATTTAATTCTAAAGAATCAGTTAGAAAAGAAATGCAACAAGAGTCAGATGTATTTAATAGTATAATGTCTCAATATACTGAAGAAACTAATCCACTTCAAGATACATTCCTAGTAAAAGTAAATGATTTAACTACTATTGGAGATACCGCTGCTGAAATAAAAAAAATGAATAATGTAGATATAGTTAAATATGGAGAAGGTTCTGTTGAAGAATTAGTTAAAATATTTGCTATAGTTAAAAAGATAACTTATGTAGTAGTAGTTGCTTTAATAATAGTAACTGCATTATTAATTAGTAATACTATTAAAATTACTATTCAATCAAGAAAGAGAGAAATAGAAATAAGAAGATTAGTAGGAGCTAGTAATACATTTATTAGACAACCATTCTTTTTTGAAGGAATTATACTTGGATGTATAGGATCAATATTACCTATAGCTGTATGTTGTTATGGATACTACTATATATATAATAGACTTGGTGGACAACTATTTACAGCAATTATAAAGTTAGTTAAACCATCACAAGTAATATATTTAGTATTAATTATATTATTATCAGTAGGTGTACTTGTAGGGGCATTCGGAAGCTATAGAGCAGTAAGGAAATACTTAAAGATATGATGAAGAAAATATTTAAAATATTATCTGTTGTTATATGTTCATTCCTATTAATAAGTAATGTAGATGCTAAATCATTAAAGTCATTAAAAGATGAATTAAAAAAAGATGAAGCTAATATGGCTGCATTAATAAAGAAAGAAAAAGAAACTCAAAAGAAAATAGAAAAGGCTAATAAAGAAACATCTTCGTTAAATGATGATATAGTGAAATATGAAGAACAAATAGCTGAATCTAGAGATAAAATAGAAGAATTAAATAAAAGTATAGAAGAAAAACACAAAGAAATAGATTCGTTATTATCTTTTTTACAAGTATCTAATGGTGAAAATGTATATTTAGAGTATGTATTTCAAGCTACATCATTTACAGACTTTATATATAGAAGTTCTGTAGTAGAACAATTAAGTAAATATAATGATAACTTAATAACTGATATGCATAATATGATTGAAGAAAATAAGGCTCTTCAAAAGAAGTTAGATAAACAAATTAAAGATTCTGAAGCTAGTATTGATAAACTAGAAGAAGTACTTAAGAAATATGATATTGATATGGATGATATCGATGATGAACAAGAGAGTGTTCAAGATAGAATTAAAGCGCGTAAAGTAGAGATTAAGGGTTTTGAAGAAACATATAAAAAGAATAAATGTAGTGAAGATATGGAAATTGATGCTTGTTTAGGTGTTCCATATTCTGATGAGTTTACAAGACCATTAACTCAAGGAAAGGTAACTAGTGAGTTTGGCATACGTGATGATCCTAAAACTGGTGAACCTGGAAGTAATCATAGAGGTATAGATATAGGTGGTAATCCTACTGGCACTAAAATATATGCATCTGCGGCTGGACGTGTAACTAATATAGTAAGAAACGGAAGAAAAGTAGGAAATGCTGTTTATATTCAACATACTGTTAAAGGTAAAAAATATAGAACAGTATATATGCATATGAATTCTATAAATGTTAAAATAGGTGATATAGTTACAATAACTAGTGTAGTAGGTACAGTTGGAAGCACAGGTAAATCTACAGGAGCACATTTACACTTTGCTATTATTAAAGATTGGACTGGTAGTACTTATTATAATCCACGTAACTATGTTAAATTTCCAGCTATGTATAAAAAATTTACTAGTAGATTCTATTAGAATATAAAATATCTATGGAAACATAGGTATTTTTGTTTTAGTGATTTTATTGAAGATAGAGAGAGATTATGTTATAATATGCTTTCAAAAGAGGGGAGTGCTATGGGTAAACATTTTAAAAATGAATATATGTTTAAAATTGCTTGGGCACAAATGCCTTTAAGCGAAGAACGATTAAAAACAATACCACATAATCATAGAGTAAGACCATATCTATTATGTATGGATATGGGAGATTATTACTATGCATTTCCAACTACTTCTAAAATACATGATAATAAATATAGATATGAAAATGAAAAAGTTCTTATTGATGGCACAACATCTTTAGTAAGAATACATGGCTTATATAAATTACCTAAAGAAAATCTTTTAGAAATACCTAGAGTAGTTTCAAGAGTATATTCGAATGAAATAATAAAGAAAATAAATGCTTGTATGAAATATATTACATATCCTACAGAATTTATAGAATTCTTTAGTGAAAAAGATTATTATTTAGAAGAAAATGATCTTGTAGAATATAATGGTTCTTTATACCTTATTATAAATAGTGATTATAAAAGTTTCTTTCTTCATAGAGTATATACTTTTCCAGTAAATAATAGTGTTATGATAGAATTAGATGGTTCTAAATTTTACGTTGATATTTCAAAAATATATAATATTAATAAAGATGAGAATCCTACTTATTATACTAGAGTAAATCAATGTTCTTTAGATAGAATTGATATAAAAACTTGGTTATTAGATAGACCTGTTCTTAGAAATAAAAAAGATTATACTAAAATTAAAAATTTAAAGCCTGGTATGGTAATAGATACTTTTATAAGTGGAGAAAGTGTTAGAATGGTTATTTTAGAAAATAGTAAAAACGAAATTAAAACTTTATATGGAAGTGCTAGTGATACTTATAGTAATTATCAACTAGGTTGTTTTAGTTATGATAGTATATCAACATATATGATATTTAGTACTTTATCAGATGAAAGATTCTATAAACTTAGAGATAAGCATATTAAAAAAGAAATTAATAAAAAGAAAACATATGAATAATTATGTTATAATTTAGATGGGTGAAGAGTATGTCGTTTACAAGTAATATTAAAAATGAAATAGCTACTATACAATATAGTGAATCTGAAAATATAGCAGAACTCTCTGCGATACTTAATATCGGAGCTAAAATAGAAGATGATAAGTTTGAAATATTTACTGAGAATGTTAGTGTTGCTCGTAGAATATATACTTTAATAAAAGATACATATCATGTAGATATAGAAATGGATACTAGTGGTGTAAATTCACTTAGGAAGAATAGACTAGTACTTTTGATGGTAAAAGAAAAATTAGATTTAATACTTAGTGATTTATGTATAATAATAGATGGTAAAAGAGTATTTGTCCCTCATAGTTATCTAATAGATGAGATTAAAGATAAACAAGCATATCTACGTGGAGTTTTTATGATGTGCGGAAGTATTAATGATCCTAAGACTAGTAGATATCATGCTGAGTTTGTTATATATAATGAAGAAACTGCTAGCTTTGTAAATTCTTTGTTAAATGAATTAAACTTTAAGAGTAAAGTTATTAAACGTAATGGTAGTTATATGGTTTATATCAAAGAAAGCGAAAAAATTAGTGACTTTATTAAAATGTTAAATGCCACTAATTCTCTATTTTATTATGAAGATATAAGAATATACAGGGATCATAAAAATATGACTAATAGACTTAATAATTGTGAACAAGCTAATGTTGATAAAATAATAGCTACATCAAATGAACAGTTAGAACTTATACGTAAATTACGTGAGACACATAATTTTGATTTGCTTGATGAGAGAATTAAAGATATATGTATTTATAAAGAAAAGTATCCTGAAAGTTCTATGGCTGAGCTTGCTGAAATAATTAGTAGTGAAACTGAAAGACCTATTACTAAGAGTGGTATTAATCATAGATTTAGAAAAATTAAAGAGATGGTTAAATAATTTTATCTATTAAACCATAGTTTAGAGCTTCATCAGCTGACATATAATAATCTCTTTCTACATCTTTTTTGATTTTAGAAAGAGGTTTTTTTGTGTTCTTTGAAAGTATTAAGTTTAATTTTTCTTTTAATTTTATTATTCTTTCTGCGACTATTTGTATTTCTGTTGCTTGTCCTTGTGCGCCACCTAATGGTTGATGAATCATTATTTCAGTATTTTTAAGAGCACATCTTTTATTTCCGCTTGAAAGAATAAAAGCAGCCATAGATGCACACATACCTATACCAATCGTTATAACATTACTTTTAATATAGTTTATTGTGTCATATATTGCAAATCCAGATGTAACTGATCCACCAGGGCTATTTATGTAAAGATAAATATCATCATTACTAATAGAGTCTAAATATAAAAGTTCACTTACTATTGTGTTTGCTGTTAAATCTGTAATCTCTCCTTCTAAAAAAATAATTCTATCTGTTAAAAGCTTTGAATAAATATCATATGCTTTTTCGTATCCTTCATTTTTTTCTATAATATATGGTATATGCATTTTTCCTCCTAGTAATATTTTAGTAAAGTAAGCTTATATTTATTCACAAAACATTAATTTTTTGATATTATATTATTATCAATAATAATAGCGAAGGTGATTATTTATATGAAAAAAGATGTTAAACTTGTATTTGAAGATGGGCAAGAACTGACTCTTAATAGAGGAGTTACTGTTAGAGAAGTATTAAAATTATTAGGTAATGATCAAGTTATTGCTTTAAGAGTAAATGGTAATGCTCAAAATGCTGAGTTTGAAATTATGGATGATTCATATATTAACTTTATAACTGTTGCAGATAGAACTGGAAGAAAAATATACACAAAGGGACTTCAATATGTGTATTTAATGGCAATTAAAGAATTATATGATGATAAAGCAATTGTACATATTAAACATTCTATTGACAAATCTATTTATACTGAAATAGATATGAAGAGACAAGTTGATAAAACAGTTGTTAGTGAAATAAAAAAGAAAATGAAACAAATTATTAATCAAGATATTCCATTTAAGAATATTAATGTTTCAAGAAAAGATGCATATGATTATTGTAGTAATTTAGGTGAAAAAGAAAAATGTTTAAATTATACATATATGACTAATGACTCTGTGACTTTGTATGAACTTGGTGAATCATATAATTATTTCTATTATATTATGCCTGCATCTACCGGTATACTTAAGAGATTTGATTTAACTTATGTATCACCTAATGGTGTAGTACTTAGTTTTCCAATTAATAATGTTGTTCCTAAATATACACATATACCACTTGTATTGAATGCATTTAAGACTTATGAAAAGAGACTTTCTGATTTGGGTGTTAGATATGCAGGAGAAGTAAATAAAATAGTTTGTAAGGGTGAAATAGCTGATTTTATTCAAACTAATGAAATACTTTATGATGAAAATATGCAAGATATAGCTAATAAAGTAGTAGAAAACAGAGGTATTAAAGCTATATTTATATCAGGACCATCATCTAGTGGTAAAACTACAACATCTAAAAAACTTGCTTTATATTTAAGATCTAAAGGAATAGATAGTTTAGTACTTTCAACAGATGATTATTTTGTAGAAAGAGTAGATAGTCCACGTAAAGCTGATGGAAGTTATGAGTATGAATGTATTGAAGCAATAGATACTAAGTTATTCAATATGCAACTTAAGAGTTTACTTGCTGGTAAAGAAGTTGTAATACCAACGTATAATTTTATTACTGGTGAGAAAGAATATAAACGTAAACCAACTACATTAAAAGAAAATCAAGTATTAATAATTGAAGGTTTACATGCAATAAGTGAAAAAATGAGTTCTTCTATAGAAAAGAAGAATAAATTGAAAATATATATTAGTCCATTTACACCAATAGGACTTGATAGACATAATCATATATCAACAACAGATTTAAGACTTTTAAGACGTATGGTTAGAGATTATAAAACTCGAGGATACTCTGCACAGCATACATTAGATAGTTGGATAGGTATGAGAGAAAGTGAAGAAACTTATGTTTATCCACATCAAATGGAAGCAGATATTATTTTAAATACATCACTTGCTTATGAAATAGGTGTACTTAGAACTTATGCGGAACCATTACTTTATTCAATTAGTAAGGTTTCACCAAATTATGAAGAAGCAATAAGAATATTAAATTTCTTAAAATGTTTTATTAGTATACCAAGTGAATATGTACCACATACTAGTGTACTTAGAGAATTTATTGGAAATAGTTATTTTGAATAGGAGATGAAATAAATGTTAAAAATAGCAATTAATGGTTTTGGTAGAATAGGTAGAACAGCTCTTAGATTACTTGAGGATGATAAAGATATAGAGGTAGTAGCAATTAATGATCTTACTGATCCTGTGCAACTAGCATATTTATACAAATATGATTCAGTTCATAGAACTAATAAAAGTAAAATTAGTTTTGATGAAGATGAATTATTTGTTAAAAATAGAAGAATTAAAGTATATGCTGAAAGTGATCCTTCTAAACTTCCTTGGAAAGAACTTGGAGTAGATGTGGTACTTGAATGTACTGGTGTATTTACTTCAGTTGAAAAATGTCAAGCTCATATAGATGCTGGCGCTAAACATGTAATCATTAGTGCTCCTGCTAAAGATGAAGCAAAAACTATTGTTTATGGCGTTAATGATGAAATATTAACTCATGATGATGTTGTAATTAGTGCAGCTAGTTGTACTACTAATTGTCTTGCTCCAGTACTTAAACTAATTGATGATAAGTTTGGTATTAAAAAAGGATTTATGACAACAGTACATGCTATGACTAATGATCAAGAAACATTAGA
>CAKOJC010000041.1 GCA_934088535.1 uncultured Bacilli bacterium
ATTATCTACTTCTATTCTATCAGTTAGATCAACTAAAGAGCCTGGTGTATAGATATTACAATCAAAAGAAATAAATAGCCAAGGAACAATAAGTACAAATGCTAAATAATTCTTCCAGTAAGTTTCTATATCATTTTTTATATATTTAAATAATTTTGTCATAAATCACTCCTAACTATAATATTATATCACAGATGAATACAATTATTAAAAAACTAAAATATATAGTGTTAACTTTAGTATTGATAGTGTTTATTTTAAACATTGAGGTAGTAATTAATTCTACGTATGATGCTTCTCTTTTATTCTTTAAAAAGGTATTTATAAGTATATTTCCATTTATTATATTATGTGACATACTTATATACTTTAATTATCACTTATTTATTAAGAAAATATTTGGTAAAGTCATAAATAAAATATTTAATATAGATTCTAATACTAGTATTATTTTTATACTTAGTGTTCTTACTAGTCACCCTAGTAATGCAGTTTATATTAAGAAATTACTTGATGAAAAGATTATAGATGAAAAGACAGCTAATAAGATACTTATATATAGCTATTTTCCATCTGTTGCATTTGTTATTGGTGTTATAGGAGTATCTATTTATAATAGTTTTAAAGTTGGTTTACTTTTATGGATTATTTGTTTTCTTAATAATGTATTAATTGGTTTATTTTCAAGAAGGGATAACTCTATAATAGAAAGTAAAGATAAAATAATAAGTAATAATAACTTTTTTGTATGTTTTAAGGATGCTATTATTAAGGGAATTAATACTTCTATAATTATTCTGGGTAATTTAATAGTGTTTACTATAATAGTTAATCTTATAACTGAATATATCAACATCAAACCATATATATTATCTATTTTAACAGGTTTTTTAGAATTAACTAGTGGTGTTATATCCATTTCTAAGTTAAATATACCTTTTAATATTAAGTTTGCTTTAACGAGTCTTATTTTAAACTTCAGTGGTTTAGCTATATTATTTCAAAGTTTTAGTATATTATCAGATTATAAAATAAATATTAAAAAAACATTAACAATTAAGTTAATGTTTAGTATTATTAATTTCTTGCTTATATTAGTATGTACCAGATGCATATAAATCTATATCATATTTTTCATCACTAAGACCAACTGTTATATGAGTTATTGTATCTGTTAGACTATCATCATCTTTATTTTCATATTTAAATATTTCAAATGATAAGTCAGTAAATTTATAGCCAGAAGATGTTACGGTATTATTAGCGTTTTCATTATTAGATTTTACTATAAAATCCATTGATTTTATTAATAATGTTTGTACTTTTCCTGTTGTTGAGTCACTATATCTTAGTGTCGTTTTTTCATACTTTTTAGTACCAATATTCTCTCCATTTGCATATATTGTTTCTGTGTCATTATCTATTTGATTTCTTAAGATTTCTAATGTTCTTTTTTTGTTGTTTCCAAGTACTATGTCGCAATAACTTATATCTTCTGCATTTGAGCAAGTTATAGTTCTTATGCCATTATTTGTAAGTAAGTCTTCATTTACTACTTTTGCTATAAGAGCACCATATATTCTAGCATCTGCATCTTCATTTACTAAACTATATGTTTGTCTTAATTTAACAAGTGTACCCATCATAGATACTAATACTATACTTATCAATATTAAACTAACAACTAATTCTATTAATGTAAATCCTTTTTTATTCATAATATACCCCTTTTAATCGCCTAAAAGATCAAGAACGCCACCTGTTGTTTGATTTGCTTGCATAAGTCCATATAATGGTATTGCTGCATATCTATATGTTCCGTTTTTATAAAATACTCCAATTATATAACCTTGTGATGTTATTTTAATAGCAGTAATATTGCTATCCGCTATTATTGCTTGTGTCGAAATTTGACTTTTTGTGCTTTGTTCAGAAGTATTACCATTGCATATACCATTTTGACAATCCTGTGCTAGCATATCTTGGCCTGCTTGTAAAAGTCGATTATAACCATAATTGCTTCTTTGTAAAGTTTTTATGAATTCTAGTGTTCCACTATCATATACTTTAGTTAAATCATTTCTTTTTAATTCTGATTTAATATCTTTTATAACTATAAAATATACTAAATCATTATCTTTAAATAACTGTTGACAATCACTAAGTCTATTAGCTACAGGAGTTCTCTCACAACCATCTGGATTATTATATGATCCTTCTCTTCTATTTGCAATATAACCATTATTGCTAAAGTATTCATCAGTTTCAGCATTTAGTTTTGCAATATTGAATAGTAAATATCTATCGCTTGGAATATTATAATTTTCTTTTTCTTTTGATTTTCTTACAAATAATGAATAACTACTTAATAACATCGTTGTTGCTAATAATACTACTATTAGTACTGTTAAGCTCTCCATAAATATAAATCCATCTTTTTTCATATTACCACTCCTTTATTCTAAATGGAGAATCTACTGTTCCATCTCCAAATGTTATTAAAGTTGTATTTTTAATAGAAATTACTGGTAATACATAATATGGTTTATTTACATCTGATTCTACTAGTTCTCCAGTACTTTTAACACTTATCGCTTTCGCTACTCCATCTGTAAATGAGCTTGGTGTCATAGTCCATAAATCAACATTATAATTTAAAAAGTTTGTTGTATTATCTATTTCGAAAGTAGAACCTGCTGTTATAAATTCATCTGCTGTTAGAGTTCCTATTGGATATTTTAAGTTTCTATTTCCAGATGAACTATTTTTAGTGAATTTATCGTTTGATTGTTCACATCTAAATATTGGATAAGCAACACTCATGCTTGTTATGTTTCCTTTATTTCCACCAGTTCCATTTCTTCTGAATGATTGATATAGTGTATTTGAAGTTCCATAACCATTAGATGTATAAGTTACCCCATTAACTACACCTTCTGTACCTATTGTTCTTTCATTACAGAAGACTTGATCATCAATAAAATTTTCTGCTGAAGTATTTGCTAGATTTGCTTCATACCAATCATCTAGAACTATTTTTATTGTACTATCATTTGTATTTAAGTGTGTTGTGGCATAAGTAGAACTACTACTTCCATACATATAACCTATATATGCATTATCATTTGTATTTTCATTATAAGTTGTAAGTGGTAAATCATCTTTACTGAAAACGCATTTTGAACTTTTATATTTACCATAAAATACTAATCTTGTTGATTCGTCTTCGTTAGTTCTATATATTTTCCAACAATAATTTCCTAGTACTATATAATTATTATCAATTTTACCTCTAAGAAAATATACTGTTTTATCATTTTCTGTCATATGAATTTTATTATTATCTTCGTCATCTACAACTTGTGTATAATATAGTCCATCTGTAACAGAAGTTATATCTTGACTAATACCTGATCTTGTTTGATATCTTCCTTCTGAACTTTTAGAATAATCTATAATACCACTTTCTTCTGCATAATATGATGTTAGAAGAGATTGCATTATAGTTTTACCATAATTTACTGGTGTACTTATACTCAAGTTTGTATTATCCTCTATTGCTTCTAAAAATTTGTTTTTAGTAGAATAAGCATGTAATACACCAAGCATTAAGAATAAAAATAATATTAAAAAAGTATATACTAGTGTCATTGAAATAAAACCTTTTTTATTCATTCTTTCACTCCCTTATTATGTACTAATTATATAACAAATAAAAATAAAAATCTACATAAGTAGATTATTTATTTTCACTAACTACATTTATACCACTATAAATATAATCATAAAACTCTTTTACATTTATTGTATTTAATGATTCATTACTTATATTAATTAGTTTTGGTGGCATAGAAATTAAAATATTTAATAATTGTTTTTCTGTATCTGTTAATTGTAGATTTTCATTATATATTTTTAATAAATAATTAAAATCTAATTTAAATCCTTCTTTTTTATAAAAGTTATATATATCTAAAACTGGAGTATCAACCTTGTAATTATCCCAACTTAAGAGATAATTTTTATCCCCTCTTATGAAATGATCTAATGATAAGTTATTATGTATTATAGATACTCTTTCTTTATTATTATTTGATACTTTTTTATACCATTTCTTTAATTCTTTTTCAGCATAAACAAGTGAACTATCAAGAGCACTATAATTTCTAATAAATAAGTACATTGATGGACTCATAAATTCTGTTTCTTCTATGTCTGATGCCATATTCTCATAGTATTCTTTTAAATATTCAATGTTACTTAATAGTTTATCATATATAGTTTTATATTTGTTTTTACTTACATCTTTATAAAATAATGTTTTTGAGTGTAAACTAGAAACTACTTTTATGAACTCTACACCTTTAGTCATTTCATGATATTTTTCTTCTCTAATAAATTCATAATTAATATTTCTTTCATCTTTAGAAATTATTTTAGGAAAGTTATCAAAGTTTCTAGTAAGTAAATAATCATATAAATCTATAACATCATCATTACGTTTTTTTGTTACTACGTCACTATCTATTATTACTGAGTTTTTGTATTTCTTACTCATTAATTTGTTGTATTATTATTTTGTCTCCGACATTTATTTCATTAATATTGTTATACTCTTTTAAATCATTTGGTGTTACATTATACTTTGAACAAATGGTTTCTAAAGTATCTCCTTCTCTAACAATATATACTTTGTACGTATAGTATTTATTTTCATTATTAATTATATTTGTTATATTATTTATATTTTCATTTAAATCTATATCATTTTTTTCTAAGTTTATTTCTGTATTAATATTATTGCCTTTTATTTCTTCATTATGCTCTTCTATATTTAAATCTATTGGTTTATCATCAAAATAGTTATCAATATAATTATCTAAATCATAATCTTCTTCCACAGTTTCTTCTTCCCTCTCATCACAAGTTAATTCTAATTCAATATTTACTTTCAATACATCTTTATCTATTGTGTATTTGAAATCGTCAATTTCTATTTTTATTGAGTCTTTATCAATTCTATCACCTATTGCGACTTCGAATGGAATTGTATAATAAAATTCTTCTTCTATAACACTTGCTTCTGTCATTTTATATGTACCACTTATAGATACTGTACCAACAACATTTTCTTCATTAATTTTATAGTCATGATCTAAACTAATATTATTTAATTCACCTATTTTGGTCTTAAAAATTATATCTTTTTTAATTGGAATAATTTCTTTCATATATTCTCCTTTCAATAAAATATATGAAGCAATAAAAAAAATATTCGCTATTGGAATATTTTTTTAAATAGTTCTTCGTAATTATTTATGGTTACGAATTCTATAGAATTTTTTATATCTTTTTCTAGCCAGTTTATATCATTTTTATTATCTTCTGGTATATATAGTGTTTTTATTTTATTTCTAAAACAGGCTATTGATTTTTCTTTTATGCCACCTACTTTTAGTATATCTCCTTTAAGTGTTATTTCTCCGGTCATTGAGATTTCATCACTTATTTTTTGATTTTTTATATGAGACAAGATCGCAGTTGTAATAGCTACTCCTGCAGATGGTCCATCCTTTGGGCTAGAGCCTTCTGTAAAGTGAATATGAATATCATGTGTCATGAAGAAGTCTTCATCTATATTAAGTAATTTACTATTACTTTTTATGTAACTTATAGCAACTTCTATACTTTCTTTTGTTACTTCTCCAAGTGAACCTGTGAATGTATAGTTACCACTACCTTTAAATGATGAACACTCTATATCTAATGTTGTTCCACCTGATTTATTACAAGCTACAGCTCTTACTACTCCAGTACTTGTTATTTTCTTTGCTTTTTTAGTACTATAAAGTTCTTGTTCTAAGTAATGAGGCAAGTCTGATTCTTTTATTCTAACACTAACGATTTTTCTTGATGCTTTAATGTGTTCTGTTATTACTTTTCTTGTTATCTTACTTATACATCTTTCTAACTCTCTTACACCTGCTTCATTAGTGTATTCTTCTATAATTTTAATAATAGCTGGAGTTTCAAATTTAATAACTGTATTTTTAAGTCCTGCCTTTTTAAGTATATTTGGTATTAAATAGTTTTCACATATAAGTAGTTTTTCACTATCAGTGTATCCTGTTAAATCTATGATTTCAAGTCTATCTAGAAGTGCTGCTGGTATTCCTGAAATATCATTTGCTGTTAAAACAAAAAGTATCTTTGATAAATCTATTTCTTCATCTATATAATTATCTACAAATCGTTTATTTTGACTCACATCTAGTATATCTAATAGAGTTGAAGCTGGATCTCCCTTGTAATCTTTTTTTAATTTATCTACTTCATCCAGCAAAAATACTGGGTTATTGCTTTCACACCTAATAAGTGAAGAAACTATTTTACCTGGATTAGAGCCAATGTATGCTCTTCTATGTCCGACTAGTTCTGAAGAGTCACTCATACCACCTAAAGATATTTTTACAAAGTTTCTATTAAGCGCATAAGATATAGATTCTGCAAATGTTGTTTTTCCCACTCCTGGAGGTCCTACTAAACATAATATTGGACTATTAATATCTGGTGATATACTTTTAACTGCTATATATTCTACTATTCTAAGTTTAGCATTGTCCATTCCATAATGCGATTCATTTAACTTCTTTTCTATTTTTAATAAATCTTTTTCATCTTTTGTTTCATTAAACCAAGGAACAGATAATAAATATTCTATATAATTTCTTATTACTCCAGCATCTGGACTTACTTCACTAGTTGCACTATATCTTTCTATTTCTGTTATTAATTTAGCTTTTATTCTTTCTGGAAACAAACCATTCTCAAGTCTTTCTTTGAACTTTAATACGTCATCATCCTTTGTATCATTTTGACCAAGTTCATTCTTAATAACCTTTAATTTTTCTTTTAAAATAAATTCTTTTTGTGTGTCATCTAATCCTTTTTTTATTTCTGTTTCAATATGGCCTTCTAAGTCCATTACAGCACTTTCAATAGCTAATTCTTTTATTAATAATTTACTTCTACTTATTGCTGATGCATCTAGCATTAAATTTAATTTTTTTTCAAAACTTAATGGTAAGAAATTACCAATTAAATCTGTTAGTTTATCTAATGATATATTATTTCTTATTTGAGACATTATTGAGTTAGTAACGAAAGGATTTTTATTAACATAGCTTTCTAGTTCTGACATTAATTTTCTTTGATATGCAGAACACTCTATTTCGCTATCATGTACTTCAATATTAGTGATTATGCTATCTAATATATCTTCCTCATTTGAATAGTTTACATAGCTTATTACTTTGACTCTATATTGACCATAAATGATTACTCTCATATTTCCATTGGGTAAATCAATTATACTTTTTATTTTACCAACAATACCTATTCTTGGTAGGTCTGATGTATCTGGTTTTTCTTCAAGAGAATTTAGAGGGCAAACGATTAAGACTTCGCTATCATGATATAGTTTTGAAATTTCAGTAACTTTTTTGCTTACGTCACTTTTTATTTCAACTCTAACCTCTTGATAAGGAAGTAATACAAGATTTTTTAATAATATAACTGGTAAATTACTCTTAATCATGCTTCCTCCTGTGTACGAGTATTTATTATAAAAGTAATTTAATTAAATGTAAACATTAAAAGTCAAATTTCACAAAAAAAGAACTGATTATTCTTCAGTTCCCTCTGGCTTTCTTAAAACTGGTCCTTTAATTTCTTGTTGTTCTTTTAATTTTTTTACAACTTTTGCTTTATATAATTTTTTATACATATCAACTCTTGATTTATCATATTTAAATTGTATTTCTCTATTATCATCATTTTCTAATTCAACGATTCTTTCTAGTGTTGGAGTTGTGCCTTCACTTCTACTTACTCTAACTGAATCATATAATTTTTTAAGATCATGTGCTCTAATTATAAAACCTGGCTTTTCAAAAACAGCCTTTTCACTTAATGATGCTGTATCTGCTAAGGCTAGAACAGTTAATACTTGATTATATGTCAATTCAAATAATCTTTTATTTTCATTTAAATATTTTATTGCCTCTTCTTCACTGAAGCCTTGTCCTGCAAATATCACTTTGAATAAGTTTATTATTGCATATACATTAGCTGATGTAGTAAACCCTGAATTAATACTGTTTGCAATTACTCTTGCTGTGTTTCCATCTCCTAGTATTTCCTTATATTTTTCAAAATATTTTGAAACTACCATATCGCCATATGCATATTGTCTTGCTTGTGTATATTTACTCATTTTAATCAAAACCCCCTCTTTGGTTACTTGTACATTATAACATCCATGAAATTATATGTCAATTATTTTGTTACATTTTTGATACATTATATTCTATCAAATGTAATATTTTTGATTTTTTCTTGTTTAATTGAATTTAAAATTACCAAACTAACTCTTTCGTAATCTACTTCTCCATTAACTGGTATATTTTTATATTTAGATATTTTAGTGAAACATTCTTCTACTTCATCATCATTATAATAGTCTATTCCAAATTCTTTCTTTAAAATTTCTTTATAATATTTATCTAATTTCTTTAATATATGAATTGCGACTTCTTCTATAGTAAGTATTTCCTCTTTAATTATTGTCATTGATGCTAGATTTAAAGCAACATTTTGGCTTTCAAATTTTGGCCATAATATTCCCGGAGTATCTAGTAGATCCATAAATTCATTTATCTTAATTGTATTAATTTGTTTTGTTACACCTGGTTTATTACCTACTCCTACTATATTTCTTCCTGCTAACTTATTGATAAGCGTACTCTTTCCTACATTAGGAACACCAATTACTAAGCATTTTGCTTTTTTAGGAAGCATTCCTTTTGCTTCTCTTTTCTTATTTACTTCAGTCATTAACTTTCTTACTTCTTCTATAATTTTTTTATAATCATTTGAATTTTTAGAATCACATGTAACTGTTATATATCCTTCATTTTTATATTTTTCAATCCATTTTTCTGTTTCTTTTTTATCACATAAATCATATTTATTGAATACTATTATATTTTGTTTTTCTCTTGTTATTTTCTTTAAATCTGGTATTCTACTTGAGAATGGAACTCTTGAATCAATTACTTCGATTACTATGTCTACCATACTCATAATATTTCCTATTTCTCTTTTAGTTTTGGCCATGTGACCTGGATACCAGTTGATATTGTTTTTTCTAACCTCCCCATTATTTTCAATTTTTTCCATTACTATCACGCCTTTCATGTTTTA
>CAKOJC010000042.1 GCA_934088535.1 uncultured Bacilli bacterium
GATGATACTGCTACTAATAGTAGTGCTTTTATTAATTCTATATTCATATTATCACCTATAGTATTTTATTACTTATATAGATTTATGAATATTATTAAAGTCTAAAAATAAGTTACTCTGTGCAGTAACTTATTATATATTTGTCTTCGTAAATGAAGTAATCTAGTTTATAATTATTTTTAGTTTTTAATATCTTGTTATCTTTAACAAAAGAAATATCTTTTAAATTTAGATTTAATCCCGTACCTATACATTTTAAATAAGACTCTTTTAAGGTCCATATGAGAGTAAAATAAAAATCTTTATTATTTATATTAACGAAGTCATATTCATTCTTAGAAAGTATTCTTTTAGCTATTACTTCATCATATTTTCTTATTCTTTCTACATCAATACCACATTCTTTATTATCTATAATTAATACTGATAAACCTAGAGTATTACTTTTATTAAATTTAATACTAGTATTTTCATAATATGGCTTACCATATTCATTCTTTAAAAGTTTTTCATTTGAAAGAGATTTAATCTTTTCATTTATTTCTTTTTCTGTTCCAATTACTAACATAAATACACCCATTTCATTATATCAAATAAGCTTAACTATTTCTATATCACTAGTAACCACTACTTAATTGTTTTATATATTCTTTATCTTTTTGATATATTCTATCTCTATCAACTAATACTATTGGATATTTTTTAAACCAATCGGGTACTTTTTCTGGATTAGGACAATCTGCATCACGATATGTATCTAATAACATAGTATTATCACCACATGGTCCTTTAGTTAATGTATCTGTTCTCTTATATCCAAGTTCACTAAGAGCTAAATCAAAGTATCCAAAATATTTAGGATCTACATTATCTGCTTTTCTAGATAAATATTTTTGAACTTCTAGTCCTCCAGTTACAATACCATTTTTATTTCTTAGATATATTTCTTCATAATTCTTAGCAATCAAATATAAATCAGGACATATTATATCTTCATAAGACCATTTTGATCTTACTAATTTAATAACATAATCACCTATCCTATAACAATCACAAGTTGTTCCATTTCCTATAAAACCATATTCCTTACTTTGGCTCAAATCCATATATTTATTAGTCCACTCTTCAAGTTGTCTTCCAAGACCACTTTGATATACGTGTTCTAGCTTGTAGGCATTATCATTTTCAATAAAATATTTTATACGACTTGCAAAATCATTTAGTAATTCTTGGCTTATTTTTGCTCTATGTCTTAAATATATAGCTAAACGATAATCGGCAGATGTACTGAATAGATCATTTGCATCTTTGCTAAAAGCATTTTCTTTTTGTTCTTTGTTAGGATCATCTAATAACCTATGTAAGTTTAGATCTTTATGCCACTTATGTGCTAATAACTCTGAAGCTAAATAATTATATTTATAATCTTTAAGAATTAATTCTTTAAGTTTTTTATAATCATCTTCACGATTATTCGTTAACAATAGGACTGCTAATTTAGAAATATCTTCTGGATTCATAAGTCTTGGTAAGAATGTTAATTGTTCACCTATTTCATAAGTAACTGAGGTTGTATATTTAGTAATATCTTCATATATTGTATCTATTTGTTCGGGATAATTATTAATTAAATATTCCATAAATAGGTATCTAATATGTAAATCAGAATATCGTGATAATTTATGGATTAGTTCTTTATTATTACTACTAAATGCATATCCAACAATACTTTCAAAATACTTTTTATTTTTATTAAAAGCTAAAAATTCATCAAGATTTTCATATAGCACTTTGATTCCTAAAGGAGAATTATTTAGAAGATTACTTAACATTTCAGGAGTTATACTTTTTATATCCAGTAACTCAGTAGCATCTTTTTCAAACTCTGGAATATCGTATATAACATTAAAACAAAAAAGTGGTAACTCTTTTTTTAATTTAGGAAGAAAGCCATTTATTATTTTGATTCTATTTGGTGATTTTCTAATGTTTACTATTAAATTCTGATAATCTAATGGTGTACAATGAAAAACAAAATCAACTTTACCTTCTTTTAGATATTCTAATGTATTAAAAGCCATATAATCCCCCTACTTGGTTTGCTATTATAACACAAAAAAAGAAGATATTTCTATCTTACTTAGTGTTTATTTCATTCGAAACCAAAATAATGCAAAAAATATTGCATAAATAACAAATCCAACTAAAAATATTGAAGTAATCTCATCTATGGTAGTTATTTCAAATTTCTTTTTGATTATATTTTTAACTTGAATAATAGAATAACCAAGTAAAGCAATATTTAGAATTAATGGAAAGAAATTAAAAAACGCATTTATTGCCATAGGATCTGGGTGTAATACTTCTTCCAAGCATGTTGATATCATTCCTATTGATAATATTATATTTGCTATAGTTATTATAATTTTTGCAATAAATTGTTTCTTTGGATTTTTATTTAATTGATTTTTCATTAATACTTAACTCCTAATATATTTACTTTTCATTATTTTCTAAATATACTTCTATTTTAACAATTGGCTTTTTACAACGACTTCCTCTTTTAGAAAGTGGTATTACTTCTTTTATTCTAGCATGTGGTTCTTCGCCAGCTGTTTCTATGATTTTGTTAATTATTGCATAATTATTATACATAGTATATCCTACAAAACCAAGTTTATGATCAACTCTTACTGCACTATCATCATATTCATTTTCTACTTCATATGTTAATTTTACTGGATCATTTATTTTATATTTTTCTGCTCTTTCTATTCCACCATTTAATTGAGTATTAACTAGTTCTTCTTCCCATGGAAATTCCTCATTATCAAAGTTCAAATCATAATCCATAATATAATTATTTGGTATAACATTATTTATGCCAAATATTTTATTTGATTTATCTTGTGCTTCTTTAAAAGACATTTCTTCATCTTCTAAAACTTCTCCTTTAGAAAAATGTTGGTATAAAGGTCTATCGCCTTCATCATTATCAATATCATAATCTTCATATTCTGAAAAAACTTCTATATCACAATTTAATATTTTTGATTTGTCCTCTAAAGTATAATAAATATATTCAGTAGGATCGTTTATTAATTTTGTATCTGTATCACTAATATATTTATTAACATCAATTTTAATATCTGCATTACTATTTTCACAATATGCATCAAGTGACCATTTGCAGTCTCCACTGAATATAATTGTGTCGTCGCTTGAAGATATAAGATCTATATAATTATAAACAGGTATTGAATGATATAAAAACATTATATTTTTCTTATCTCCTTTTGCTTTTACTTGATACCAACATATATTTGCCATTTAACTAATCTCTCTTTCTTTTTATTAACAAGTGAATCAACTTTTCATAAATGTTTCACTCCAAATTCTATATATAGTATTTTACTATGAAAATATATTTATATCAATTGCAACTTTAGTATTATTTATCATTAAATTTAATAGTTTCAAAATTATTAATTCTCATTTTAAAATGAAAAAGTTCAGATATAAACTGAACTTAATACAATATATACATGAATGTTTTTACTTATAAAATCCCTACAATCTTCTTTATTTCTTCCATTGTACATGGACAAAAACCATTGATATATATTTTCCCACTCGATGTAACTCCAACTACTGCATCGAAAATAGATATTATTTTTTCAACAGGAGGCCATAAATCGACAGGTGTATTTTCATAGTTTCCTAATTCTTCTAATGTTTTTATTATTTCGTCATCGCTTCTGTTACTTTGATTTATTACTAAATGAGTTGATTTTGATTCATCAAATGAATCGAATATTTCTGGTTCTTTTTCTATATTTCCTTTAACTATAACTTTTCCAGATTCTAGTAGAATGGCAGTATGATATCTTCCGCAAGAAATATCAATAATTTTATCTTCAATATTTGATAAATTACATTCAAAGTTGCTGTTTGCACCAACAGCAAATACTGTTTTGTCTTTAGCTAAACCTACGGTATGAAAATTACCACATGAAATTTTTACTATATCTTTCCAGTCATATATATTACACTCACCAACATAATTATTACCATATGCAGCAACTAATCCGTCTGGCATTATTTCAACTTCATGTGTAATGCCTTTTGCTTTTGTATTAGTTAATTTATAAAAGCCTTCCATATATTGTTTGTATGCTAGATACCTACTCGCTTTTAAATCATTATAATCTACTTTTTTTCCATTTATCATAAATGACTGTATACTATTTGTTTCATCTTCTTCATAAGAAACTTCATATTTAAAAATAACTGTTGGAAAGAGTTTACTTAGTCTAGGTAAATATTCATCTATATTTGAATACCATTTTGATGTTATGCTTAAGTTCTCTCCTGTAACACCGTAATCCCATGGAATAACATTATTGTTTAAGAAATTATTAATTTCTTTTTTTTCACTTTCTGTTGCTACAAATTGAATATCCATAAATGCATAATTTGCCATATTAATCACCTCCCAAATATGATAAGTTTTTATCAAGATATTTTATACAATTAGTTGCATTATTTTTCTCAAATATCTCTCTTATCCAATTTATGTTATGATTGTCTATCGTTTTATACATATCCAATAATTTTAGACGTTCAACATTATCTTCTAAAGCAACTATTAATGCATTTCTTTTACAACTATCTTCTATGTACATGCATCTCTTGAAATAATTTTCATAATCTTTTCTATGTTCTAAAGTTAAACCTTCTGGATACATTAATCGACAAAAACACATCTCAATACGATTTTCTTTATCATTAGTTTTCTTAAAACATTCATCATAGTCATCAAATAAGAAACTTGCGTTTTTACCCCAACCTGAAAATAATATAACTCTGTATTCATTATTTTCTTTACTATCGCAGAATATACGATATCTTATTTCATCTGTCATAGAAGATTTGACAGTAATGTGATAATCTCTCCATTCTGTATTTCCAATACATTCTGTATAAAACTCTTTTGGGTTAATTAAAGCAGCAGCTAAAGATGAATTGATTGTACCATTTAGATGGTCATACTTAAATTCACTAGCCATTACACCATCAGGTTCAATTGTATCATATATCACTAATTCATTAGTTTTAGAGAATGAACTTTTTCCAACTTTTTTTACAGTTTTTGGTAAATGTACAATGTCAAGATTAATATTTTCAAAGGCACTATCTTCTATAACTTCAATTGTATCAGATAGTTTTAGTGTGCTAAGACTTGTACAATTTTCAAAAGATAGCCAACCTATTTCTTTTATTTTTGTATTACTTAAATCAACTTTACTCAATGATTTACAATTATAAAATGCACTATCGCCAATAGAAATCAAATTATTACCATATCTTACATCTTCTAAGTCTTCACAGTTATAAAATGCAAAATCACCTATTTTTTCTAATCCATCTCCTACTATCAAAGTTTTTAATTTTGGTCTATTTTTTTCATAGTCTTTATTGTCTTCATAGTCATCTATATCTTTATATCCAAATAAAGCTCCTTTTATCTCTTTTACATTATTATGTATAATTAACTTTTCTATTGTAGAACATCCTTCAAATGATTCAGAATCTATTATAATTACATTATCTGGGATGCTAACTTCCTTAGACTTACCAAGATATTTTTTTAAGACTCCTTTAGAAATAATAAAATCACCAAATCTTATTTCATTTAAAATTGTTTTGCCATATGGTGTATGTTCAAATGCACTCTCCTTTATTATTGTAGAATCATCTATATATATTTCATTTAGTTTTTTACATTTACTAAATGCATAACCATCTATTTTTTCTAATTTGCTTGGTAATTTTACATTATTTAGTTCACTACAATTATAAAAAGCGTATGCTCCAATTTCTTTTAATCCTTCATTGAATGCTACTTCTTTTAAATTTATACAATTTGCAAATGTGTAACTATTAACTGTTTCCATATTATCATTAAAATGAATTGTTTTTAGATTAGTACAATTTTCAAATGCATTTTGTTGTACTACCTCTGCTAGAGTAATTTCTTCTAACGATTCACAATTTTTAAAAGCTTCTTTAGAAATAATTTTAATATCATTATTTAGTTGTATTTTCTTTAATTTACTACATCCCTCAAAAGCATTAACTCCTATTTCTTTTAAAGAATTTAAGCCTGTTATTTTTGAAAGTTTCTTACAATTTTCAAATGTTCCACTTTCTATAACTTCTAAATTATTAGATAATTTTATATCACTTAGTTTTTCACATTGATAGAAAGCATACTTGCCAATTTTTTTAACGCTATCCGGAATATTTATAGATTTTAATTTATAGCATTTTTCAAATGCATACTTATCTATTTCAGTTAAACTATTTGGTAGTTCGATATTTTCAATTGAATTATTATTTCTAAATGCATAACCGCATATTTTTTTAACTCCCTGTGGAATAACTACATTCTTTTCTTTAACATTAGATAATACTAACATATCATTTATAATAAGAAATTCAGTATTATTTTTTTCTAAGAATTCTTTTGAGAAAACATCATACCCAAAATTAACAAGTGATGGTGTATATACTATTTCTTCAAGACTTGAACAACTATATCTACTAAAAGCATAATCATTAATTGTTGTAACGCTGTTTGGTAAAATAACTTTTTTTAACTTTTGATTACCAACAAAATTATTTATTGATTTAATTCCTTCTGGAACTTTTAGTACTTCATGGTCCTTATTGTATCCACAAAATGTACTTCCAATAATAATTAAATCCTCTTGGCATTTACACCATCTAGTAGCTCCTATTAAACCTACTTTTACAACACTTTTAGATGCTTTAATAGTAGAAATATTTTCTATATTAATTTTTACCTCTTCTATCCCTTCTCCAATAATTAGTGTTTTTACATTTGAGGATTTAAGACTTAAATCAATTTTTTTAATACTTCCTGGTATTTCAATTGTTGTAACTTTAGGATTTGTTATTTTAACCAAAGTTACTCTTTTACCATCAATCGAAGCAGGTATTATTATATGTTCACTATTACCTAGATAATTTTTTATGTCTATAATATCATTGCGAAAAGGAGAACTTGGAGCATATTCCCACTCATTTGCTTCTTCTTTTGTTAGATTAACTTCATCTACATAATATACTTCGGGTTTAAAGATATAATTTTCTAATTCTAAGTCATTCTTTTTAATATCAGGTTCTTCTAAACGCATTTTTTTGTTTTTTTTCAAAATACCTTCATTATAGAAATATTCTTCATTTGACATTTTATAGAGTTTTCTAATCCAATAATCTGATTTGCTTATTGGCAAATCTGTATTTTCCTGCCACAAGCTGTCTATATCTTTGCTTTTAATACCACAATTCGTATATCTTTCATGTAATCGTTCCATTAGTTCATCTAATTTATTTTTAGAATTATCATAAACTATATTCATTTTTTTAAGAATTTCTAAATCTTGTATTATTTTATCATAATCTATAGATGGTACTCTTTTTGTTAACTCATATGCATAAGGAAACTCATTATTTTCTTTATAATAATTATAAATAATTTTATATGTTTTTTCTAATTCCAAGTCTAAAGTAGATTCATTTTTTACTATAACATAATCTTCATCATACTTTTCTTTAAATAATTTAAAAAATCTTCTTTGTCTTATTCCTTCAAAATCTCCATAAATTATTTTTTTCTCTTCTAATGACTTTATTGCTGCTATTGCATCATTATATTCATCAACTGATAATTGATTATAAAAATCAATCACCATAGGAAATTTTTCAGTTTTTTCATAATAATTATATAAGATATTATAAATTTTTTGTTCCATTCCATCTAATATATAATTTCCCTTATTTAAATAAAATTTTTGATTACAAAAATCGATAATAATATTTTCAAATATTTTTTTTATTCGATTATTTCTTTCTATTTCATTTGCTTGCTCAATAGCTTTTTTCATTGTTTCCATCTTTTGCTTTTCTGCTTCTTCTTTTTCTAGTCTTTTAATTTCTTTATGGTTTATTAGTATTCCTTGTTCAATTAGTTTCTTGTTTAATGACATACCAAATAATCTATTTGACGTCTTGCTATATTTATCCAATTCTTCAGCATAATCTGGTTCTAAAGATTTTAATTCATCATAATTATTTAAAGGATTATCTTTGTATTTATTTTTTAGATACTCTAATAATTCGAGATGTCTACTAGTGCTTGGTCTTCCACCTTTTATATTAACATTATATGTATATCCATATGCCTTCAAAAAGTCGGCAGCATTATTATATCCAAGCCATAAATAAATACCTGTTATGTTTTGTGATAGTTTTTTATGTTCATTAATTATAGATTTTTCTATTATTTTATTTGGATAATATTCAGCTAATCTTATTAAAATGCTATCGATATTTTCTTTAATTTCAGGAGGTTCATCTCCAGGTAAAAATTTAACATTAGGTCTTAACTCATGTACAGCTTCAGCATTTATTTTTTCGTATCCATACATATTTAAAAACTCTTCAACTGAACTTATATTATTATTTTGTATATAATTTTTAATTCTAGACTCTAATTTTCTTGAAATAGAATCTAAAGAAAATACCTTTTTTTCAGGATATAAATCATTTAATAACTTTAAAATAATAGTTAATTTCTCATTTTCCATATTATTATTCATTCCTCTCAATTCATTAAAATCTCGCATAGTTATAACTAATTATTCTATACTTGCCTCTCTCATACTAAATTTGAATTTATTATATAATATTTATATATTAAAGTCACTCTATTAAAGTAAAAATAGTATATTTTTATTATTTTTTAAATAAAAAAGAGAAACTTACTTTTTATAAGTTTCTCCGCATCATGTATATTTTATTTTGCCTCTAAAATAT
>CAKOJC010000043.1 GCA_934088535.1 uncultured Bacilli bacterium
GATAATACTAATAATGAGAAAGTATATGTAAACAAAATAAAAGAGTTTTAAAACTCTTTTTAATCTGGATCTTCAAAGTGAAAGTCATCATCTTCAAGTTCAGTTTCTTCAAAATGATAAGATTCATTATCCTTATTCTTAATCTTATTCCCTTTTTTATTACTAAATAAAGACCCAACAAATAATGTCTTTAATAAACTATGTTTATTTTTCTTTTTATTTTTTTCTTTCTTATGTATTTCAGTATTTAACTCTATTGTTTCATTAGCTATTTCATTAGTAGTATCAACGATTCTCTCAATTAAATCTAAATATCCCTTAATAGTTTTGGCTTTACTATTTTTAATTTTTTTAATATCTTCATCAAAATCATCTAAGTCATCATTCTTTTCTATTAATGTTAAATAATAATTATAAAATCTAATTAAAGTATCATAACAATCTGCAGAACATTTTATAACTTTTTTTAATTTATTTTCATCATCTAATTCATCAAGTTTAAGTTTTTTAATAATCTTATCATAGTCATACATTTTCATAGTTTCACCCTTGTAGAAATATTATAACAAACTATGATATAATTTAAAAGAAGGTGATGACATGGAACTATTTAAAAGATTCAATGAAACAATATTTCTAAAAGAAGACAGCAATTTAGAAAATCAAATAAAAGAATTAGAAGATATAAAATCAAAATTAAAATATACAAGTGACATAGATAAAGATATTTTATTATTAAAAAAAGGGTTACAAGGTGAAAAAGATATTGCTTTTGAACTTAAAAACTCAAATTTAGGAATGTATGTAGTTCATGATGTAACTATTCCTTTTGAAGATTTAAAAGCTCAAATAGATTATGTAATTGTTACTAGAGGATTCATATATTTAGTTGAATGTAAAAATCTAATTGGAAATATAACAGTAAGTCACACTGGAGAGTTTGTAAGAGAATATGAATTAAATGGTAAAAAATATAAAGAAGCAATTTATTCACCATACACTCAAGCTTGTAGACATATGGAAATATTAAAGAAAAGATGGATAAGTAAAAATAATAAATTAATGGTAAAGATTCAAGAAAAAAATTTTGATACTTTATGGTATAAACCACTAGTTGTTATTTCTAATCCAAAATCTATTGTTAATATAAAATATGCTCAAAAAGAAATAAAAAGTCATGTAGTTAGAGTAGATCAACTACTAAACTACATTAAAAATGATATTAATAATTATGATAGAGATTTATTAGCTAAACAAAAAGATATGAAAAGTTCTGCTGAATTTTTTGTTGAAGTTAATACCAATGAGTACACAAGCTTAGCAAAAAAATATGAAAAATATATTTCAGGTAGTAGTAAAGATAATTCTACAAAAGCAGAGCAAACTAAAGAAATAAATATAAAATCAGAAAATGATAAAGAAACACTAAGAGACAAATTAATTAAGTTTAGAACATCAAAATCTGAATCAATGAACGTTCCTGCATATTATATTTTCACAAACGATGAACTAGAAAAAATAATAGAATTAAATCCGAAGTCAACAGAAGAATTAAAAAGTGCTAAAATTTTATCAGAGATAAAATTTAAATTACACTCAAGTGATATCATAAAGATAATATGTGAGTTTAATAAGTAGGTGAAATATGGCAAACTTTACTAAAAAAGCAATCAAAGACACATTTATAACATTGTTAAAAGAGAAACCTTTTAATCAAATAACAGTAAAAGATATTGTTGATGAATGTGGAGTAAATAGAAATACATTTTATTATCATTATGAAGATATAAATGATTTACTCGAAAATGTTATTGCAGAAGAAACAGATGTATTAGTTAAAAATTATCCAACTATAGATTCTATTGATATGGCAGTAGAAGTAGCTATCAAATATGCACTTGAAAACAAAAAAACTATTCTTAATATATATAAACATCTAGATAAAAATATATATGAAAGATTTATAATGGATACTTGTGAATACACAGTAAAAACTTTAATAAATTCAATTACTAATAATATGAATATAGATGAAAAAGACAAGAGATTCTTAATAAGTTTTATAAAATGTCAATTCTTTGGATTCTGTATAGATTGGTTATCAAGAAATCTAGATGAGGAATATGTAAAAGAATATGTTACATACACTAAAGTAACTAAAGAGATATTAATAGAGTTTATAAATAAACATTCTAAATAATATTCTTTTTTTATGCATTTAAACCATTTTGTCTAAAAATCAAACATCAACAAAAAACTGTCCATTTTAAAAAATAAATTATAAGGTTATACTATTTATATAATGAAAGGAGGAACTAAGATGAGTAGATTTATACGTATAGCTAAAACAAGTTACATAGTTATGTCTATAATATTATGTATTCTAGGATTAGTACTTATGATAAATCCAGCATTTTCACAAACAATGTTAGTTGTAATATGCGCAATACTTTTAATAGCTTTTGGTATGATTAAACTATTTGGTTATTTCTCAAATGATCTATATCGTTTAGCATTCCAATATGACTTACCATTTGGTATATTATTAACAGTTCTTGGTATTATCATTCTAGTACGTCCTGAAGGATTTATCAACTTCATATGTATTGCACTAGGTCTTTCAATATTTACAGATAGTATGTTTAAAATGCATATAGCTAATGAAGCACGTAAATTTGGTATTCGTGAATGGTACTTAATATTAATATTTGCAATACTTGCTTGCATTTGTGGTATTGTTTTAATGATAAAACCTAGTGAGAGTGCAATGGTATTAACTATATTACTTGGAGCTAACCTTTTAGTAGAAGGTATTCTTAGTTTAATAACAGTTATTACATCAGTTAAAATCTTCAAAGAAAAGAAAAAATAGTTTAAAGGAGACATATATATGACAGCAGAATTTACTAAAGATATGAAAAAAACTCATACTATACTAGCACCAGATATATTCCCAGTACATATGAGACTTCTAAAAAAAGTATTTAAATTATATGGATATAATGTAGAAGTACTTCATTATGAAGGAAAAGATGTTATAGATACTGGACTTAGTTACTTACATAATGATATTTGTTATCCAGCTATATGTGCGATAGGACAACAACTTTATGCACTTAAAAGTGGAGATTATGATACTCATAAAGTAGCTTTAATACAATTTCAAACTGGTGGTGGATGTAGAGCATCTAACTATATTTGTTTACTTAGAAAAGCTTTAGAAAATATGGGATATGATTATATACCAGTTATTTCAGTAAGTACAAGTAACATAGAAAAATGTAGTGGATTTAAACTAACTCCAATGATGATATATATGTCTCTTAGAGCTATTATCTACGGAGATTTTATAATGCTTTTAAAGAATCAAGTAAAACCTTATGAAAAGAAAAAAGGTGAAACTGATAAATTAGTAGATTATTGGATAAATAAATTATCTACTGATTTCGCTTCTAAGAAAAGTTTAAATAATAGAAGCATGAAAAAGAATCTAAAAAGTATTGCTAAAAGTTTCCATGAGATTAAAAGAGCAGATAGAAAATTAAAGAAAGTTGGTATCGTAGGAGAAATATATGTTAAATATTCTCCATTTGGTAACAACAATTTAGAAGAATTCTTACTTAAAGAAGGATGTGAATACATGGTACCAGGAGTACTAGCATTCTTTGAATTCTGTTTTTCTGATGGAGAAATAAATCATAAATATTATGGAAAAAATAGAGTAAGTATGTATGCAGGAAAGACTGTAGAATCAATTGCATCTTCTTGGGAAAAAGACATGGAAGAAGCATTAAAACCATATCCTGAATTTGTATGTCCAACTCCATTTAAAAAAATAAAGAAACTTGCAGATCGAGTAATAGATAGAGGAGTAAATATGGGAGAAGGATGGCTTTTACCAGGAGAAGTATCTGAGTTAATAGAAAAAGGATATAACAATATTATATGTGCTCAACCATTTGGATGTCTTCCTAATCACATAGTAGGAAAAGGTACAATAAGAACACTTAGAATGTTATATCCAAATGCTAATATATTTCCAATAGATTATGATGCAGGAGCTTCAAAAGTAAATCAAGAAAATAGAATTAAATTAATGCTAGCTATCGCAGAAGAAGGTGATAAGTAATATGAAAAGAGTAGGTTTTGATATAGGATCTACTACTATAAAATGTGTAGTAATTGATGAAAAAGAAAATATAATTTTTAAGAAATATGAACGTCACTATTCTGAGATAAGAAGTGCTATATTAAAAATAATAAATGATTTAAAACAAGTTATAAAGAAAGATAAGATTACAGTAACTATCTCAGGTTCAGCGGGGCTAGGTTATGCAGAAAGTCTAAAGATACCATTTGTTCAAGAAGTTTTCGCAGAAAAAATAGCAGTTAAAAAGTATTATCCAAATACAGATACAGTTATAGAATTAGGCGGAGAAGACGCTAAAATGTTGTTTCTTACTGGTGGATTTGAAATGAGAATGAATGGTAGTTGTGCAGGAGGAACAGGTGCATTTATAGACCAAATGGCATCTTTATTAAATGTTAATGGTGAAGAATTAAATGAATTATCAAGTCATCATGATAAGATATGTAATATTGCATCTCGTTGTGGAGTATTTGCTAAATCAGATGTTCAACCACTACTTAATCAAGGTGTTAGAAAAGAAGATATAGCTGCAGGTATATTTAGAGCAGTAGTAAACCAAACAATATCAGGTTTATCACAAGGAAGAGAAATAGGCAATAATGTTTTATATTTAGGTGGACCATTATACTTCTATAGCGAACTTAGAAATAGTTTTGATGAAGTATTAAATACTAAAGGAGTACTTCCTGATGATGCCCTTTACTTTGTAGCAATAGGCTCAGTACTAGCAAACGTAAAAGAAGAAACAACTCTTTTATCACTAGAAAACAAATTTAAAAAGTTTAAAGAACAAAACAACTATACAAAAACTAAACCACTTTTCAAAGATAAAAAAGAATATGAAGAATTCTTAAAAAGACATAATGATACAACTATAAAAGAATTAGATAAACCAAGTAAAAATATGTATCTAGGAATAGACGCAGGAAGCACTACTATTAAGATGGTTCTTTGTGATGATGATGGTAATATTTTTAATCCATATTATTCATCAAACGAAGGAAGCCCAGTAGAAATAGTTAAAAAGTATTTGATAGATTTGTATGAAAAATATCCAGATATTAACATTAAGTCTAGCGCAGTTACTGGTTATGGAGAAGAACTAATTAAAAATGCATTTAATATAGATTATGGAGTAGTTGAAACAATTGCTCACTATACAGCAGCAAAGAAAATAAATCCTAAAGTAGATTTTATACTTGATATAGGTGGTCAAGATATAAAATGTTTTAAGATTAAAAATGGTTCAATAGATAGTTTATATTTAAATGAAGCATGTTCTTCAGGATGTGGTTCTTTCTTACAAACATTTGCTAAAGCTTTAGGATACACTACAGAAGAATTCTCACATTTAGGTCTTTATGCTAAAAGTCCAGTTAGTTTAGGTTCAAGATGCACAGTATTTATGAATAGTGCAGTTAAACAAGCTCAAAAAGATGGTGCTTCAGTAGAAAGTATAGCAGCAGGCCTTTCAATGAGTGTAGTTAAAAACGCATTATATAAAGTTATAAGATGTGCAAATCCAAAAGACTTAGGTGAAAACATAATTGTTCAAGGTGGAACATTCTTAAATGACTCAGTACTAAGATCCTTTGAAATGGAAATTGGTCACAATGTAATAAGACCAAAATATTCAGGACTTATGGGAGCATATGGAAGTGCACTTTATAGTAAAGAAAAAGACAGTGATAAAAGTAAAGTATTAACTTTAGAAGAACTTAAAAACTTTAACTACGAAACAAGAAATATAAATTGTAATGGATGCACTAATCATTGTAATTTAGTAATAAACACATTCGATAAGAAAAGAAGATTTATCGCAGGTAATAGATGTTCAAAACCTCTTAACAAAGGTAATCTTCAAGAACACTATGACTTATATGAATATAAACAATCTTTATTAAAAGAATTCATGAATAATGAAATAGATGAATCAAAAACTACTATTGGTATACCTCTAGTACTTAACATGTATGAATTATTACCATTTTGGTATACTTTATTTAAAACTTTAGGACTTAATGTAGTAGTGTCTCCATTCTCATCAAGAAGTCTTTATTTAAAAGGACAACACACAATACCATCAGATACAATTTGTTATCCAGCAAAACTAGCTCATGGTCATATAGAGTATTTATTAGATTCTAAAGTAGATTATATATTTTATCCAAGTATGAGCTATAATGTAGATGAAAAACTTGGTACTAATCATTATAATTGTCCAGTAGTAGCATACTATCCTCAAGTTATAAGAGGTAATGTAAATAATCTAAACAAAGATACATTTATAGATGACTTTATAAGTTTAGCTGACAAAAAACAATTTTTAAAAAGAATAAAAACTATAATTAAATATTATAATATTGAAACTACGGAATCTAATCTTAAAAAAGCCGTTGAAAAAGCATACGAAGCATATAATGATTACCTATCAAAAATAAGAACTAAAGCAGAAGAATTTATGGGAATTGCTTCATCTAAAAATATGCCTATAATTGTATTATGCGGTCGTCCATATCATTTAGATCCAGAAATAAATCATGGTATTAATAAACTCATAACTTCGCTTGGAGCAGTAGTTATAACTGAAGACAGTATTAGTCATAAAGTAAAACCATTTAAGACAAAAGTAATGAATCAATGGACATATCATTCAAGACTATATGCTGCTGCAAAATATATAAGTGAATCTAAAGATAATATTAATCTAGTTCAATTAGTATCTTTTGGTTGCGGAGTAGATGCAGTTACTACTGATGAAGTAAGAAGAATTATTGAAAGTAAAGACAAAGTCTATACACAAATAAAGATAGATGAAATATCTAATATGGGAGCAATTACCATAAGACTTAGAAGTTTACTAGCTATAATTGATAATAAAAATGTAAAGAATAAGTAATGTTATTGTTTTAAATTTATTATAAATGTAAAATGATAATGTAGTAGGAGGTACATATGGAACTAACAGCAGCAGCTGAATGGTTAAATACTACATTTAGTGGATTTGATCATGCTATATTAAATATTTTACATGAACTAGCACTTCTAACACATGGTAATCTAAACTGGTTATTTAAGTTTATAAGTTTATTTGCTGAAAAAGGTTTATTCTTAATATTACTTAGTATATTCTTAATGCTATTTAAGAAAACAAGAAAGTTTGGAATATGTATGTTTGGTGCTATAGGAGCAGGTGCTATTATAACTAATTTTATATTAAAAGATATGGTAGCTAGACCTAGACCATACATGAGTACTATTTTAGAATACAAAGATTGGTGGCAGTATGCAGGAAGTGTTACAGAAAGTGATTTCTCATTTCCAAGTGGACACACAACAGCTATGACAGCGGCTATGATGTCATTAATATTTATGGCTAAAACTAAAAATAAATATTGGTGTTTTTTATTCATAATACTAATGGGTATTTCAAGAAATTATTTAATGGTTCACTATCCATCAGATGTAATAGGTGGCATGTTATCAGGATTAATCGGTGCAACTATCGCATACTTTATAACATTATTAATTTATAAAATACTAGATAAATACAAAGACGTAAAATTATTTAACTTTATAAAGAACTTTGATATAATAAATGCAATGAAAAAGAAATAATCATTGCATTTTTAAATGGAGGAAAACTATGAAAGAAATAATTCATAATGATGATAATTTAACCTTAAAAGAGATAACGGAAACAGTAATAAGAATAAAAGTATTACTTATTAATAATGGAAAAATATTTATTGGCAATGCTAATAACGTATATCAATTTCCTGGTGGACATTTAGAAAACAATGAGGAATTTAATACTTGTTTAAAACGTGAAGTACTAGAAGAAACAGGTATAGAAATTGATGATAATGAAATAGGAAAACCATTTATGAAAGTAAGTATGTTAAACAAAGATTGGCCAGAAGCAGGCAGAAATAGAAACTGTGAAATCTATTATTATGCAGTTAATACTAATAAGAGACCTGATTTGTCCAAAACAAACTATACTGAAAATGAAAAGAAAAATAACTTCAAGATTGAAGAATTTGATTTAAAAGAAGCAGTAGACAAAATCAAAGAAAATATTCCTAATAATGAAATGAATAAAGTTATATCACCAGATATGATTAGTGCATTAGAAGAATATTTAAGGCAATTAGAGGACTAAAATGGAAGACTATTCACCTGAAGAATTACAAAACATAAAAGATAAAATTGTTATGATAGTTGAAGATGATGAAACATTATATGATGATATATCTTCTTATGCGGAAGTTATACCCTTAAGATTTTCATATGATTTATCTAAGTTTAGTGATGAATATATTGAAAAGACAAAAACATTATTTGCATACTATTATACTATGGATAATTTTTATAATAATGAGATTCTGAGACTAAAAAAACATTTTAAACATTTTATGAGATATCCAAAGTGTCTATACATAAATAAGAATAATCCTAATTATGAATTAATTAGTAAAGTATGTAATGACTTGGATATAGAATGTATCACAAATAAAGAATTATTTATTTCAAAAGTGAAAAGGAGTTAAAA
>CAKOJC010000044.1 GCA_934088535.1 uncultured Bacilli bacterium
ATAATAATATCAAAGGAGCGTGATATTATTAAGACTTTAGGAAATATGATTGCTTTTGCTTCAGGTATTGGTGCTTGCCTTGTTTATAAAAAATATGAAAAAGATATCATGAATTATATGCAAAAGATGTCAAAATCATTATCAGAAGGAAAATAGTTCTAAAATTGAACTGTTTTTTTAATGAATTTTATGATATTATTATGATGATAGGAGTGGAAAAGTATGATTGAAAAATTAAAAAAGAGTGATGATAAAAAGATCAGTTCTAAAAAAATTAATGAATTAGTTGGTACTGGTAATAAAATACTTAAAGTTATGTATATACTTTTTGTAATAGTTTTAATTTATGTTCTTGGATTAATTTTTAAAGAATGGCACATTCTTACATTTTTTGAAAAGATATTATCAATAATATCTCCATTATTTATTGGATGGTTTATTGCTTGGTTATTAAATCCATTAGTAGAGAAGTTAACTAAGAAAGGTATTAAAAGAGGACTTAGTGTTGTTATAGCATACTTGCTATTAATAGCTGTGTTATATGCTTTATTTGCATTTACTATTCCATCACTTGGAACTCAAATAACTGAAATGGTATCTTCTGTACCTGCGATGGTTGAGGATGTTAAGGGTTGGATTGATAATATATTTATTAAATTATCAAATTTAAGCTTAGAAAATTTAGATGGTGTTAAAGCATCATTCTTAGCTAAGATAGAAATGTTTGCTCGTGATGTTCAAACTAATATACCTGAGATTGCTATGAATGTTGTATCATCTTTAGCAAGTAGTATTGGTAAAATAGCATTAAGTTTAATTTTAGGTTTCTATTTATTATTTGATTTTAATAAAGTTAGTGAAGGATTTGTAAATTTATTTCCTAAAAAATCAAGAAAGGAAGTTAAATATTTATTAGAACAATTAGATGATTCATTATTCTCATTTGTTAGTGGTACATTATGGTTATCATTGCTATTATTTGTAACTTCATTAATAGGTTTTTCTATAATAGGTTTGAATGCTCCAGTACTTGTAACAATTGTATGCGTTATTACTAACTTAATACCTTATATTGGTCCTTATATGGGTGCTGCTGTAGCAGGAGCAATTGGATTTACTCAAAGTCCATTAATAGGTATTTTAACTCTTGTATTTATTGTAATTGTTCAAACAATTGATGGAAATGTACTTCAACCATTAGTAATGAGTAAGAAACTTAATTTAAGTCCAATAACAATTATTTTATCATTAATGATTTTTGAATATATGTTTGGTATTTTTGGAATGGTAATAGCTACGCCAGTAGTTGCTCTTCTTAAAATTATATATGTATTCTTTGATGAAAAATATAATTTCTTTGGATATAGAGATAGAGAAGAAAATGAAGAAGAATAGCTTTAAGTCTATTCTTTTTAATTGACATACTCCTTTAAATGATATAAAATGTTTTTAGAATAAGTAGGTGTGTTATGAAAAAAGTGATATTTAAAGAATTAGAAAGAACATATTTAGGTATTGATATTATGCTTTATACTATATATGCTGCAATTGGTTACATATTAATTGGTTTTCCAGAAGTAGAAGTGTTGAGTCCTATAGATTATGTTCCAGTATTATTTTATATGTTTGGTTTCTTTTCAATAATTGCTTATTTTGCAAATAGAAGATTAGATGATTATGAATATTTATTCTTTGGACTTATCAATGTTACTGCTGCTACGTATGTTTTAGTAAATAGTCTATATGGAAATGATCCATACATTGTTAGTTCTGTTATAGTACTTTATACTATTGCTATATCATTAAATAAATTTTATCATGTGTATAGACTTATACAAAATAAAGATGCTAATTTTTATCCTAAGTTAGTTAGTACGATTTTAGCAATAATGTTAGGTTTGCTAACTATAAATCCGTTATTTGTAAAATATTGTGCTGCTAATATTATACTTGGATATTATTTTGTAGCTTTTGGTTTAATAAATTTATTAGAGCCATTATTAATGATTTTAATTAGAAATCCAAAAGTTGATAAAAAACTAAGCGATATTTGTGGTATTGAAAAAGAAAAGAAAAGTAGAAAAAAGAAAGTTGTTTTAAAAGAAGTAAAGAAAAAGAAAATTAAAAAGAGTACTAAAGAATAAATCTTTAGTATTTTTTTTATTTTTAAAACATATACATTATTGAGGTGAAAGAAATGGATATAATAAAAGTTTCAAGTAAAAGTATTTCTCAGAAAGTAGCTGGTAGTATTGCTAATTCCTTTAGAGAAGGTTGTACTGATGTAGAAATACAAACTGTAGGAGCAGGAGCAGTAAATCAAGCTATTAAAGCTATTTCTATTGCTAGAGGTTTTGTTGCACCACTTGGTATGAATCTTATTTGTACTCCAGCATTTTATGATGTTATTATCGATGGGAAAGAGAAAACAGCTATTAAACTTTTAGTACAAAATAAATAAAGCAACTTGATTGCTTTTTTTATGCATTTCTTTTATACTTATACTGTTGTTAAAATGAAGAAGATAGAAAAATTTTTTAATGATAATAAAAAAGTATTAATAGCATTATTTGTTATATTTATTGTTACATATGGATTTGCTGGTACAAATTCTATTATTAATATAGATGGTGTAGATGATTATATTATTCTTGACAAGTTATTTGATTATAAGTTATATATTTCTGTTGGAAGATGGGGTTGGGCTATTATTGAATTTATTTTTAATTATTATCCTGTACCATTTTTAACTTTAATAATGAATGCGATTTTATTTTCTATAAGTGGAGTATTATTTGGTAAAATATTTAATCTTAAAAAAATATTTATGTTATACTAGTTAGTACTGTTATGATAGCTTTTCCAACTAATGTAATAGCTTATACATATTTACTCTGGCAGTTTTCTATTGGTATAGGATATTTATTATCTATATTATCTGTTTATATATTAAAATATTTTAATAATAAATTTAAATTATTTTTATCTTCTTTGTTGATTGGTTTTTGTACTTCAATATATCAGTCTTTTTTACCATTAATTATGGTACTTTGTATTGGAGTGTTGATCGTTGATTTTAAAGGTGATAGAAAAAAACTATTTAAGGATTTTTTTAAATATTTAATATATGGTTTTATAGGTGTAGTTATTTATATATTTGGTGTAAAACTATCTACTTATATTTTTAATATTGAAATGAATAGTTATCAACATGCTGATCATATGTTTGAACTTGACTTTAATATTGATTTGTTAAAAGATTGGTCTAGTGCTTTATTTAATACAGCTTTTGGAACTATTTTTCCTAAAAGCATAGATAAATTGCTTAAAATTATTATGTATACAGGTGTTTTTATTACTACATTTAAATATAAAATTAAAGATATTTTTTTGTATATAATATTAATTATTTTACTTATATTTATGCCTAGAATATTTTATTTTATAAAACCACATCAGTTTTATCATAATATTACTTTAATGGCTTACTCTGTTTTTTATGTAGTAAATATTTCGTTTCTATTAAATAATATTGATGTTATTAAAAATATTATTTATGAAAAATATATTATTAATACTGTAGTAGTTGTTTTAATGATTATTTCTTTTGGAATGATAGTAAGTGCTAATAAATCATTTGTTATGGCTAGACAATCTACTGAAGCTAGTTTTCAATATTTAAATAGGATGCAAATGAGAATAGAAGAGTTAGATGGTTATAGTGATTTAGAATACCCTAAGAAATATTATTTGTATAGAAATGGCGATGAAAAGTTATTATTAAATCCGTTTTCTAATAAGGCATATTATACTGAACAAGGTGTTAATTGGACTTTTTTAAAGGGTAATACTATAACTGCATTTAATTTATTAGGTGTTGATGTGGTAAATGCTGAAGTTAATGAGGAAGATGAAAGAGAAATATTGGATTTATTAAAAAATGCTAAAGAATATCCCGATAAAAGTGGTTTATTTATATATAAAGATATAGTTGTCGTAAAAATGGATTTATAATTTTATTTAATTATTTATAATGTTTGTTTTATTTATATGTATAGTTTTACATAAAATATAATAAACATTTTATTTTGTAAACATATTTTAAATATGTGGAAATAGATTATTAATTAGTGTATAATATTTTAATAGATGGAGGTATCAAATGATATATACAACAATATTAAAAATTGCAGCAAAAGTTTTAGATATTATGGTAGTTTGGTTTATGTTTTATCAATTACTTAAATATTCTAGAAATAATTTTAAATTAACATTAATATTTAAAGGGGTAATAATTATAGTATTATTAAAATTCTTAAGTGGAGTTTTAAATTTAAATACTGTAGGTATTATTTTAGAATATGTTATTTCTTGGGGACCTCTTGCTTTAATAATTATATTTCAACCTGAGATTAGAAACGCTCTTGAAAGTATAGGAAGAAGTCAATTATTAGGAAGACATAAAACTCTTACTGTAGATGAGAGAGAAAAAGTAGTTTATGAGATTGTAAATGCTCTTGATTATTTAAAGAAAAATAAGATTGGAGCTTTAATAGTTATAGAAAGAGATTATAGTTTGGCTCAATATATAGAACCAGCTACTAAGTTATATGCTGATATAACTAGTGAGTTATTAATATCAATATTCTGGAAGAATAATCCACTTCATGATGGTGGTGTTATAATTCAAGGTGATAAGATAACTTGTGCTGGTAGTGTATTCCCAACTAGTTCAAATCCTAATATATCTAAGAGACTTGGTACTCGTCATAGAGCAGCTCTTGGAATTAGTGAAATATCAGATTGTATTTCAGTTATAGTTAGTGAAGAAACTGGTAGAATATCAATAGCTATACAGAGTGACTTAAATTATAATTTATCTTTAGATGATGCTAGAATGTTATTATTAGAAGAATTGCAACCAAAGAAAGAAACGTTCTATGAAGCTGATACAACTGAAAGCGAAGGTGAAGATAATGAAAAAAACATTTAAGAAAATAGGTAAATTCTTCGCAAGAATATTTAAAGTGTTATATAGAATAATAGATGTAATATTAGTTACTCCAATATCTAAAGCAGTATATTTTATTGGAGATAAGTTAAGTAATAGAAATGGTAACTTGGATAAGTTTTTAAATAAACCAAATACACTTATATATGTTTCATTAATATGTGCATTTGCTGCTTTCTTCGCAGTTGATAGAAAAGTTATTAATTTAGTAGAGACTGAAGCTATAGTTTTATCAAATCAACCAGTAGTTGCAGAATATAATGAAGAAGCATATGTAGTAGAGGGAATACCTGAAACAGCAGATATAGTACTTATGGGTAGAAAGAGTGATTTATACTTAGCAGAACAACTTGGTGATCATAAATTAAGTTTAGATTTAACAGGTTTATCTGCTGGTACTCATAAAGTAAATATTAAATATAATAATCCAATTAAATCATTAGATTATAAAGTAGATCCATCAAGAGCTACAATAGTTATATATCCTAAAGTTAGTGCTTCTCGTACAGTTACAACTGATATATTAAATAAAGATAAACTTGGAAGTACATTAGTAATTAGTTCAATTAAACTTGATAGAGATGAAGTAATTATTAAATCATATAAAGAAAAACTAGAGAAGGTTGCTAGTGTTAAAGCATTAGTTGATGTAAATGCATTAAATGCTAATAGTGCTGGTACTTATACTTTAGAAAATGTTAAGTTAATAGCATATGATGAAAAGGGTACCGAAATTAAAGATATAGAAATAGTTCCAGGCACAATAACTGCTACAGTAGAAATATCTAGTCCAAGTAAGACTGTTCCAGTTAAAGTTGTTCCAGTTGGAGATGTGGCTAGTGGTAGCGCTATTAGTTCAATCACATCAAATGTAAATAATATTACATTATATGGTGAAGAAGATGTACTTAAAGATATTAGTGAAATTGAAGTAGAAATAGATGTAAATGGACTTAGTAAGGATAAGACATACCAAGAAACAATAGTTAAACCTACTGGTGTTAGATCAATGTCTGATACAGCTATAACTATTAAAGTCAAAATGGAAGGCGAAACGTCAAAAGAATTTAAAGATATACCAATAGTATTTGAACACTTAGATACAAATAAATATAAACCTCTTGCTAAGAATGCAAGTGATACTAAAGTAGATGTTGTAGTTAAAGGTGTTAAATCAGTATTAGATAAGTTAGATTCTAAAGATATTAAGGCATACGTTGATTTATCAGATTTAGAGCCAGGAACATATGAAGTACCAGTAATGGTAACAGGTAGTGACTTAAAATTATCTTATTCATCTAGAACTACTAAGATAGAAGTAATAATTGCTAAGAAATAAAATTAAGAGTGTAATAATAAATTACACTCTTTTTGTATCTTAAGTGAAATTTATATTTCACCCATTTACAGTTATTAAGAAAACATATATAATATACTTGTATTATCGTAAATAAATAATAAGGGTATGGAGGACGAGAAATAAATGGAAAATAAAAAGATGCTAATTGGAATTGTATTTACTTTTGTATTTTTAGCAAGTTTTGGATTTTCATATGCGTATTTCAGAGCTTCAATTGAAAATAATGATGTTAAAAATAATGTTGTTGAAACCGGAACGCTTAAATTAATATATAGTGATTCTCCTGAAATTGTACTTAATGCTGCTAGACCTGGTGATACAATTACAAAGGAGATAACCGTACAAAATGTTGGTACATTTGATGTTTATTATAAGATTATATGGCAAGAACTTAATAATGAAATAACTAATAATGAGTTATTAATTGAAGCTACATGTACTAGAATTGATAGTGATGGTAATGAAAGAGGTTCTTGTAATGATATTGCTCAAAATGCTATTGGTGATGAAACTATTAAAGATACTATATTTATAGAAAAAAATATTACTCATAAATATACTTTTAAAATAACATTTGTAGATACTAACGAAGAACAAGATTATAATCAAGGCAAAAAGTTTAATGGTGTTCTTGGAATACAAGAAGATAGACCATGGTATTCTTTATGTGATAGTAGTAGTGATGAAGTAAGATGTAAAATGATTGCTAGCGAACCTGTGTATGCTGATAATGTGAGTAGTACATATGTAACTAGTGAATCTGGTATAAATTATGGTGAAGTTTCCAGTGATACTAATGGTAAGGGTGTATATTTTACTACTGATAAAACCAAAACTGAAGATGGAAAAAGAGTATACTTTTATAGAGGAAGTGTTGATAATAACTATGTAGTATTTGCTGATTATTGTTGGAAAATAGTTAGAACTAATGAAGATGGATCAATAAAATTAAGATATAATGGAAGCTATCAAAATGGAAAGTGTTCAACTACTGGTACTTCAGTTAAAATAGCAACTTCTGTATATAATAGAGTTGGAAATGATAACTCGTATGTAGGATATATGAATGGACTTAATAATACTGGTAGTAGTACTTCATATGAAACTGCTCATAGTAATAAGTATGATAGTACTATTAAAACTATCTTGGATAATTGGTATGTTAATAACATTTTAAGTAAAGATGATAGTGTTAAATCGTTGGTTGCTAATACAATTTATTGTAATGATAGATCTGGTGGTAGTGCTATTTATGCAGGTGGAACATCATATTCTGGAAAAGCTTATGGATATAATAATTATTTTTATGGAACATCTCGTAGAATTTATGCTGACTATAGTTCAGAAAATGCAAACCCTCAATTTAAATGTAATCAATTAAATGATAAATTTACATTATCTGTTGAAAATGGTGGAGTTAGTTCATTTGGTAATAATAAACTTACTTATCCAATTGCATTATTAACTGCTGAAGAAGCTGCATATGCTGGATTAACTGAAGAAGATAATAAAACTAATTATTTATATAGTGAAGAATATTCATGGACTATGTCACCATTTGATTTTTATTCACCAAATTCAAATAATAAACATGGATATATATGGTATATTACTGATACTGGTGCATTATCTAGTACTTTCCTTGATGATAGTTCTAGTGGTGTAGGAGTTATACCAGTAATTTCAATCTCAGGAACAGCTAAAGTTACTGGTGATGGAACTAATAGCGATCCATATATAATTAAATAAACTTTAAAAAAACTAAAAAAAGACTTTACAACTAAAAAATAATATTGTATAATCTAATTCGTGAAGTGACCAAAGACAGTAAGTGCTTGATGCGTAAATCTTACCGAGGAA
>CAKOJC010000045.1 GCA_934088535.1 uncultured Bacilli bacterium
ACAAACTCAAGTCTAACATAATTATCTTCAGCAGGTTCCATTATTTCCATAGTACCTTTTCTTTCACTTAAATCACTAATTACATTTCCAGAATAATCATTTGGTACAGTAATTACTACTCTCTCATAAGGTTCACATTTAACACCATCTATTTCATGGAAAATAACTTCTGGTTTAGATACACCAAGTTCATATCCTTCTCTTCTCATATTTTCAATTAATATTGATAAGTGTAATTCTCCACGACCTGATACCTTAAATCCATCACTACTAGGTAATTCTTCTACTTCAAGTCCAACATTACGTTCAAGTTCTGCCATTAATCTATCTCTTAAATGTCTAGATGTAACAAATTTACCAACTTTACCAGCAAATGGACTATTATTAACCATGAAATTCATTGATAGTGTAGGCTTTTCTATTTCAATTTTTGGTAGAGGGTCTACATGATTAACATCACAAATAGTGTCTCCAATAGATATTTCAGGACAACCAGCTACTATAACTATATCTCCATAATATGCTTCATTAACTTCTCTTCTCTTAATTCCTTCGTTAACAAATATCTTAGTAATTCTTTCTTTAGTAAGTTCTCCATTATTTTTAGATATTGCTACTGTTTCACCAACTTTAATCTTACCTTTATTGATTCTACCAATACCAAGTCTACCAATATAATCATCATAATCAAGTGATGATATTTGTAATTGTAAAGGATCATTTTCATTTCCTTCAAATGGTTTAGTAGTTTCAATTATAGTATCAAGAAGTGGTGTAATATCTTTATTATCATCATTTTCTTCATACTTAGCTATTCCTTCTTTAGCAATACCATATATAATCTTAAAATCTAATTGTTCATTAGTAGCACCTAATTCACAAAATAAATCAAAAGTCATATTAACTACTTCTTCAGCACGAGCATCTTTCTTGTCTATTTTATTAATAAATAATATTGGTCTTAATCCATATTTTAATGCTTCTTTTAATACAAATCTTGTTTGAGGCATTGGTCCTTCAGCTGAATCTACTAATAATACTACAGTATCTACTGTTTTAATAATTCTCTCTATTTCACTAGAAAAATCAGCATGTCCTGGAGTATCAACTATATTCATCTTAATACCTTTATATTTAATAGAACAGTTTTTAGCAGTAATTGTAATACCACGTTCACGTTCTAAGTCTCCACTATCCATTACACAGTCAACTACTTGCTCATTCTCTCTAAATACTCCATTTTGTTTTAATAAGGCATCTACTAAAGTACTCTTACCAGCATCAACATGAGCAACAACTGCAAAGTTAATAATTTTTTCCATAATCTCATCCCCTCTTAGATACGCACTTAATAATACACTATTTTCAAGTATTTTTCAAGAAAAATCGTGTTTTTTTATAAATTATCACTATCAGTGTATTTTTATCACTTCCAGTAAATGGTTAAAATTTCCAAATAATGGGAAAATATTATTAGGAGTTTAATGATGAAAGATACATTTGATTTTAAAGATGAAAAAGAAATTTATACTACTATAGGAAAGAATATAAAATATTATAGAAAACTATATAGTTTAAATGTTGAAGATCTTACACAAGAACATTTAGCAGAACTTGCTAATGTATCAACATCATTAATAGGTAATCTTGAAAGCAAAAAGACTTATCAAGGTATAAGTATTTATAATTTATACAAGATAAGTCTAATATTAAATGTTCCAATAGAAAAGTTTTTTATTAATCGTTAACTTCTATTGACTCAAAGAATTTATCAATAGATACATTAAGTACAACAGATATTTTATACAAAGACATAAGTGATAATCCTTCACTACCTCTAGTACTTTCAAATTTTCTAATAAACTCAGGTGATACACCTATATCTATCGCAAGTTGTTCTTGAGTAATACCACATAATTTTCTATACTTGACTACATTATATGCTATTGTCTTAATTATATTTTCATCAAAATTGAAATCTCTTTTAAACTTAGTCATTATTTCACCTAAGTAATATTTTACATTGTTTTAATATTTAATTATGTAATGTAGTACTATACATTTAATATTATTTATTTTATAATTGTTATAGGTGAACTATGGATCAAGATAAATTAAATAAGATAATTGGTAAAAATATAAAGAAATATAGAAACAAAACCATATTAGATGGAAAAAAAATTACACAAGAAAAACTAGCTGAATTAATAAACGTATCAGTCTCATTAATAAGTAATTTAGAAAGTAGTAAATGTAAAACAGGAATAAGTATAACAAATCTATATAAAATTTCTATAGTTTTAAATACACCAATAAGTAAATTTATGGAGGATAATGATGAACTATAATGATTATATATTAAAAGATTATATTAATAACAGTTCTGATATTATTAAATTTTTAAATGATAAATTACTTGATAATTTAATAAATAACATAGATAATTCTAATGTAATAGTAACTTCTCATCTAATTCATAAAGAAAACACTATTACGATTAAAGAACAATTTATTTTTAACTTAGATAATTATATTACATTCATTAAACAAAATATAAATATTGATCAACTAAAAATAAGATACATCATTAGTGAAACGCTAAATAATAAATATAATAAAATCCTTTTATCAAATAAATACTACTATAGTAATTTAGAACTATATCATAAAGAATTTATAAATATGTTTATGTACAAATACTTAAAAAATATAGAATTTCTAAATAAATACATAAAATTAACTAAGCTTAATTTTAAAGATCTCTGTCAGTTAATTAACACAAATAAAAAAGCACATATTTACTTTGAAGATATTACAAGTAACAATGTGCAATATTATATAAATTTAATTAGAAGTATTAGTTAATATATCATACATATTAGTATAAGTGAAAGTTACTCTATTAGTACCTTTCTTTTTTTCTTTTACTAAGTATCCTTGTTCAACCAATTTATTAAGAACTTTATTAACAGAATTAATATGTAACTTACATTCTTCAACTATATCATTAGTAGTAAATACTATTTTCTTAGCTATTACAGGATATACTTTATATATTGTACTTCCACCAATAGTGATTTTAAAATCTTCTAAATCTCTACTATATATTTTATTTATTTTTTTAATTCTCTTAATATTTATACTACATTGATTAATAATACATTCTAGTATAAACTTTATAAACTTAGAAAATTTTTCATCAACCTTATCACTAAGTAATGTAAAATAAGTATTTTTCAAATTATCAATAGCTTCTGATATAAATAATATTGGTGGTTCTTTCTTATAAAAAGATAGTTGTATAGGAATCATAAGTCTTCCCATTTTGCCGTTACCTGTTAAATATGGATGTAGCTTTTCATATTGATAATGTGTTATTGCTAAAGAAATAAAATCAGGTTCTTTAGGTTCATTCATATATTCACATAAATTCTTCATATAACCATTTAATTCATTATATAAAGGTGGTACAAAAGAAACACTAGATCCTGCAAGACCAGGCTTTAATATATAAGTTTGAGTTTTTCTTAAATGTCCACTACCCTTAGTAGAATTATCTTTTTTACAATTACTTAAAAGGGCTTTATTTATCTTATTAAATACATCAATTGAAAATCCATTCTTACCAGCATAAGAAAGACCAGATAATAAAGTTAGTTTAATATTGTTGAATTGTATTACAGTATTATTTTTACTTTTATATGGCATTAAAAACATATCTTCTTTAGTTATCTTCGCATTATCAATTTTAAATGAATAATAAGTATCAATTATAAAAGCAGATTCTAAAAATGATTTATAATCAAAAGTCATACTCTTAAGAAAACCTTTATATTCCCCATATGCTTCTTTCGCGTCACATAGTAGTTTCATAATAGAGTTATCAAGTTCATAATCAAAAGGTAATTTTTTTGCTTTATATGGTTCCATACTTTACACTCCTTAATTATATATTATCATAAATATAATAAAAAATATACATATTCAATTAAAAATATGTATATTTTAGTATGGATTAGGATAACTAGTAAGTCCAGTTCCTTCACCCTTAGTCCAAATTATTTTATTTTTTAAAACTTTAAGTCCATATATTATTTTATACAAAGTATTATCTTCATTTTTATAATAAAATGTTAAAGTAGTATTGCCATTTTTATTTGGTTCAAAAACCCATTTATTATCTTCACTACTAGATAATTTAACATTATCATTATCAGATTCAAAACTCCAACTGTAACCATCTTTTAGATCTATATCATACTCTATAGTCATCTTATTTTTATATACCGCCAAATATTTTGAAGTAGGACCCCAAAATATCAAATAAATTGATAAAATAGCCGTTACACCAAACATAATATAAAATCTTAAATACTTCTTTATATGTTTCATATCTTCACCACAATAATAATAACACTTTTCACAATTTTAATCAAACAAAAAACAACCCGTTCTGATAAAACAAGATTGTTTCGAGTTTCCGAAAATAAACTATGAATCATTTATATTAATTTAAAAATTAATATAAATACTTCTAAATATTATCAGTATTTAGCATAATTTCTTATCATTTTGAGTTTTACTTTCTCAACGTTATAACATTTGTCCTTAGTAGATAAGACATCTATTTCTTAAATTAATAAGATATTTTTATTATTTATATTATTTTGATATAAAATATTATTAGTAAGATAGATATATAATTAAGTTAGTAAATTAATACTAAATAAGAACATATAATTGAAAAATAATATTAATTATATCCAATATAAATAAGTAAAAATAATATAGACTTTTTCACTAATATAATTAAATTATTTATATTATTATATAAGTTTATAAAGTATTTAAACTTAAATAAATTATTATATAATAGATATAACATTTAATTATCTATTGGACAAGTATATTTTACCAAATATTTTATACCATGTCAATACATTTTAAAAAAATTATTTGATTTTTTTAAAAATAAAATAATTGTGTTTGATCACAATTATTTTTCTTCTCCTCTTAATAGATAGCTCTTATCACTATAAGAAGTATGTAATAATTTAAAACTTTCTTCACTAAGTGGTTTTCTTAAATAATTTTTATATAATAATTTTAACTCTTGATTATCATGAGCAAATCTTACAGGTCTTTTATTATCTATATTATAAAGTCCTTTAGCCCTTTGCTCTCTAATCTTATCTAGTTGCGTAATTTGACATAAAGGTTGTCCACCACCACCAATACATCCACCTTTACAATTCATTACTTCTATAAAATGATATTTCTTATATCTACCATCTTTTAATAATTCTTCTAAATTTTCAAGTTGTTGAACAACCGCAACCTTTAATTTATAGTTATTCATCTCAATTGTTGCTTCTTTTATACCATTAAAACCTCTTAAATCAGTAAATACTAATTGATCTTTTTTAAGATTAGTTCTAGTCATTATTCTATAAAGTGTACGAATAACAGATTCAGTTACTCCTCCAGAGTTACCAAATATTACTCCACCACCACTTCCTTCACCTAATAACTTATCATATTCACTATCATTTAAATTATTAAGTTTAATGTCTTCTTCTTTAAGCAATATTGAAAGTTCACTAGCAGTCATTACATAATCTATATTAATTGTATATTCACGAGCTTCCATTTTTTTAGAAGTACATGGTGTTATAGCTACAGTTACAATCTTTGATGGATCTATATTTTTTTCTTTTGAAAAATATTCTTTAATAATAGCACATTGCATTCCAATTGGACTTTTACAAGTAGATAAATTATCTAAAAGTTCTGGATGATATACTTCAGCATATTTAACCCAAGCAGGACAGCAACTAGTAAATTGAGGCATTGGTCCCTTATTAGTAAGTCTAGCAGCAAATTCAGCTACTTCCTCCATAATAGTTAAATCAGCACCAAAAGCAGTATCAAATACATAGTCAAATCCAATTTTTTTAAGAGCAGTAACAAGTTTACCCTCAGTATTTTCACCTGGATCCATACCAAAATTTTCACCAATAGATACTCTTACAGCTGGAGCTATCATTGCTATAACAACCTTTTCATTAGTATTAATTATTCCTTTAACATCCTTATAACAATATCTTGGAACTATTGCACCTGTAGGACAATTTAATATACATTGCCCACATCCTAAACATATAGGATTCTTACATACATTTAAATCATAAGAAAGATTAACTACTTTCTCACAAGTTTTTTTACATTGACCACAATTAATACACTTCTCAGGTATTCTAACAATTGCTGGATTATATTGACTAATTCTTACTTTTTTATCTTCGACTGTATCATTAACAATTTTACTCGTTTTAATTTCTAACGCTTCTTCGACTACTGAATCTATAACTGAATCCAAATCATCTTGATCAAATATATCATTAGTCACTAATTTAAATTCATCATTACCGCTCTCACACATTGGACAAACATAATCATCAGATAACTTATCAGTTTCAACTATATAACCACATTTAGCACATATATATTTTGCCATATTATCTCCTTTACATCTTTTTCAAAACCATTATAACATATTTTTCTTATCAATTTCAAAATAGAACGTAGTACCCTTATTTTTAACGCTTTTAACACCATATTTATAGTTATGACTCTCAAGTATAGTTTTAACAATAGAAAGTCCTAATCCAGTACCAAAAGCATTTCTTTTATGTTTCTTTTCATTATGATAATATTTATTCCATATATATTTAATTTCTTCTTTATCAATACCTTTACCAGTATCTCTAATTTCAACTAATACTTTTTTCTTTTCATCAGTTACATTTATATATACTTTTTTATCTTCTCCAGTATAATTAACAGCATTATTAAGTAAATTATATATAACTTGTTCAAGTCTCTTTTTATCGGCTTTAACTTTTATTTCCTTGTCATTATTATATATAAATTCATAACCATCACTATCTATAAGAATATAAAATCTTTTAATAATATTTCTAATTAATTCATTTAAATCAAACTCTTCTATTTTAAGTTCATATGTACTAGATTGCAACTTAGATAAATCAAGAATATCACTTACAAGTACATTTAATCTATCAGTTTCTTCTATTATAATATTCATATTTTCTGCTCTTTTTTCAGGTGTTTGACTTTCTAAATCCCTGGTCATTTCTGCATATGCTTTTATCATCGTAAGTGGTGTTCTTAAGTCATGTCCAACATTTGCCATTAAATCTCTTCTTAATTCATCTGTTTTAGAAAGTTCATTCTTAGCTAAATCTAAAGTAGTAGATAATTCTTTAATCTCTTGTACTTTACTATCTGTTGAAAATGATACATTAAAGTCACCATTAGCAAGCTTTTTAGCTTCTTCACTTATCTTAACAATTGGTCTAGATATTTGGCTAGATATAATATAACTTATTATTAAAGATATACCAAATATAATTAAAGCAATATATCCATATTGACTCTTTAATAGAATGATAGATGAGTCTAATGGTTGAATAGAAGTATTTAAGAATATATATACCTCATCATTATATTTTAATGCTTTAATTATAGTTTTATTACCAAATCTATTATTATAAAGAAGTCTTGTATCTTCAGTACTACCACTTTGTACAAAAGAAGTAATATAATTATCACTACTAGTTTTATCACTAAATAAACATCCCTTATTGTATGTATTTGATATAGTCTGTATTATTCCATTTGAATATATTGATACGCAAACTCCATAATTATAAGCTATATCTTCAAGAGTTTGTATATCCATAGAATTATTTGATTTAATAGAGCTAACTATATCATTTAATTGATTCTTTTTATATACTTCATAATATTTATTTAAAAATACTATCTGCATCAAAAAAAGAAATAGTAATATAAAACATGAGAATGCTACTAAGCATCCAAGCACTATATGTTTAATCTTACTATTCTTTATCATCAAACTTATACCCCATTCCTCTTACAGTGGTAATTAAATCTCTAT
>CAKOJC010000046.1 GCA_934088535.1 uncultured Bacilli bacterium
CTATCTAAATCACTTGGAGCCTTAATTTCATAATTTAACACTTCATACTGACTACCATATTTAGGATGTTCTACAAGCCTTCCATATAATATATAATCTACGTCCATATTTACTTCAGCAAAACTACCAGTAAAACCAATAACTTTATTAACATATTCTTCCATCTCATCATCATTAGTTTCACGTACTTTAAAAATACCAACTTTATATGGCCCATTATTACTCTCATAAATAATTTTTCTAATATTTCCAAGTATGTATTTCTTCATACAAACTATATTAACACAAATACCCAAAAAATGACATAATAAAAGAAAAAATATTTCTACTTTTTCTTTATAAATTTTAATAAATTTTTATGATAGTAAAGAATATATATAACTACTCCAATAAAACTCATAATAAGCCCTAAATTTTTAAATGGAGCTGTATATTCTATAACTATATTATGTTTACCTTTAGATAACTTAAAACCAACATAAGCAGTGTTTACTTTTTCATAATCTACTTTTTTTCCATCTACTTTTATGTTAAAACCTTTATCATATGGGAGTGTTGTTACAAAATATCCATCTTTTTCTGTTTCAACTGAAGCATATATTTTATCACCTTTAGTTTTATCACTAATATTTACTTCAGTAACTTTATCTTTAACATTCTTTATATCATTATAATCCATATAATATATTTTAAAATTATCTATTTTATAGTTTCCTTTAAAGAAACTAATTTCCATGTTATTAGAAGTATCTCCACTAATAACATAATTAAATGTAGTATTTCCATTATAATATTTCCATTCTCTACAAGTAAGTTTATTTAAGTTTCCATTTATAGTAATTCCTAAATCTCCAACTTTACAAGATTGAGGTGTTAACTCAAAACTAATAAATATTATTTTATTACGTGCTTCATCTGGTATATCTACTAACATTCTACTATTATCTTTTTTAACACTTATACTCTCATCATCATAAGTTATATTTGAATCAATATAAATAATGTCACTTGGTCTTATAGTTGTCTCTTTTATTTTAGTTTTAAAATTATTATTAGTATTTTCAGAAGTAACTACATTATTTAAAAGTACTTCATTATTATATGGAAAACTTATCTTACTAAATTCTTTATCATTAAAGTTATTATAACTTACATACATAAATGGAAGTACATCTGTATTTTCATATAAACCAGTATCCCCTATACTATCTATTTTTTTATATCCAGTTATATCTATATTATCTCCAATAAAATATTTATTATTTGAAAACATTAAATACATTAAATCTTTATTAGCACTTATAATTAATCTATTTCTAGATTGCATAGGCACTTCAAAAGTATTAAACATAAATATATTATATTCTGAATTACCTGTGGAAGAATATATATAATCAGAATATACATTTAAGTTACCATATATATTATTAACATTCTCTAATTTTAGATTATATAAAGTTGTATGATTATAACCTTCAGGTATCTTTTTAACTAATGCTTCTTGATTCTTATTTTCACTATTATATATATCTTCTTTATTAACAAGATTATCCTTATTATTAGCTCCTAAACTATATATTGTAAGTATCACTATTGTAAATATTTTAAGTAAATATTTTGATTTAACTTTTATAGATAAAATTATCACTAATAAAGTAACAATAAAATCTAAATAAAATTGTTCAACATAATTACTCTTTCCAATATATATTATAAGTAAAACGATTACAGATACAATTAATAATTTCTTAATATTTATTTCCTTATCATATATTTTTTTAAACATTAGAGCTATAACATACACATATAAAGGCATAAAAGGTATTAATACTTTAGCATCTATATACATCATACCATTCAATAAATAATTTATAATTGGAAATACTATTAAACTCATTAAACAAATAAATAAAAATCTATTTTCACGTTTCTTATCAAGTAATAATACTATTAATCCTATTAATGCAAATGATGTAAGACCTATTCCATAAGAATGATACATTAAATATTTTATATTTATTTTAGGAATTAATAAATCTTTTAAACTTATACTTATTTCATTTAGTAGTCTTCCATGTAATATAGCATAAAATGTTGGTACTAATAAAATACTAGTTATAAGAATACCAATCATTATAGGTATTAAAAACTTAATACCATCTTTCATAAAACTTTTAAACGTGATTTTTTTATTTAATATTATATATTTATAAACACCATAAACTACTATAGACATTAATGCAGGTATACTATAGTAATAACTCATAAGTATAATAAGTATACTTGATATACAAAGAAGTCTTCCATCATTCTTTTCAAAATACTTATCTACTCCAAATAAAGCAAGTATTAAAAATGGCATATAATTCATAAACATAATATGTCTATGTGAATGAAATAATAATGGAGTTGCAGTCATAAATACAATACTTCCAAGTAAACATACATCACTACTAAATTTATTATGCTTTAAGAAATAATAAAACAATATAACACTACTATATACAAGAATAATACTACTTACTTGTATATAACTTTTCATACTAACAAATGGAAAGAAATATGACAAAACAATAACAGGATTAAAAAGTCCATAATAACTATAATTATATATATTTTGTCCACTTCCTAAATTTAAAGCAAAATCTGGAAATATATTTAATGTTTTATAAAATAAACTCCTAAAATATTCAGGTATTGCTGAATGTTGAGTATTCCAATCTAATATACTTCCATATAAAGTATTATTTCTTAATATAAAAACTATTACACCTATAAATATAATAGTAATAATTAACAAATTAATTTTGTCCTTCTTATTAATTTTTTTCATAACAAATCACAACAACATTTTACATAAATACATTAAAAAAGTCAATCAAACCAAAAATAGTCTTTTTAGCCTTTACTTGACTCTATCAATAAGAGCTAAACTTCCTAATATATACTTACTAATTTCATTATAAAATATACAATATTCTTTATAAAATAAACTACTTATGATAAAATTAATATGGTGAAGTAAATGAAAGATAAATTAACATTCAAATTAACAGAAGATGGATTAGAAAAAGAATACTTTATTATTAAAATGTTTACTTATAATGATAAAGATTATATGATTTATACTGAAAATAATGATACAAAAGACGTATATGCAGCTAAGTATGAAATAAAAGATAATGAACTTAAATTATATGAAATTGAAACAGATGAAGAATGGAATTATGTAGACAGCATATTATCTAATATAGGAGAAGACTAATGAATGGAATAAGATTTATGGTAGATGACTATGATAGAGTCATAAAATGTGTATTTTCCCATGACATATATAGTGAAGGATTTAAACCAATAAGAATGGAAGCAGATAGATTAAATTCTTTATTAAAATTATTTGCTGATGAATATCAAAAAATTGATGAACAGATTAACGATAATAATATTATTTTATCTTTTTATGATGTAGATGATAGAGCTCTTTCTGAACTTGAGAAAATGACTAAAGAATATGAAAAAAGATTAGAAAGAATAAGAGAAAAAGCAAGAATAGAAAAACAAGAAGAAAGAATGCATGTAGATTACACATGTAATAAAGAACACTTAAGAGGAAAAAATAGAACTGTTACTAGAACCAAAAGAAAAGTAAATCCAGTAGTTGCTACTATATCAGCTTTAGCTTTATCAACAGTTATTTTAATAAGTACAACAGCAAAGCAAGAACCAAAACCTATTGAAATAGCAGATACACCAACTGTTCCATACTCTCAAAGTATAGAAGAAGATATTAATAAAGGATTTAATAACACACCAAAAATAGAAATTATAGAAGATGAACCAATTCAGATCGAAACGCAAACTACACAAATCACACAATCACCAGAAGAAACAATGAGTATGAGTGAAAGTTTAGTACATTATGAAGAAGCACCAGAAGTAAAAGAACCTATAAATCCATTTGAACTTGAAAATGAAGATCTAACTGATTCAGATAAATACTTAAATTGCAAAGATAAATACTATGATTTAATAGAAAAATATTCAAAAGAATATGGTCTTGATCCAATGGTTATGCTTGCAATTGCAACTCAAGAAAGAGGAGAACATTCTCAAGTAGTAGATGAAAATGGTGGTCTTGGTCTATTCCAAGTACAAATTGAAGGTGGATGGAACTGGGATAATAAAAGTGTTACTGTATTTAATTATGAAACAAATAAAGAAGAAACAATAACAATAACAAAAGATCAAGCAAGAACATTAGAGGGTAATATAAAATATGCCTGTGCCCTATTTCAAAATACACTTAAAGAGCAAAAATATAATATACCAAGAGCAATTCAAAGTTACAATTATGGAACAACATATATGTCCAGTGTAATTAATGCTTGTCAAAATAGTACAGGTCTTTCAAGAGAAGAATTAAGTGATCCAGCTAACTTAACATGGATTGACTACAGAAACGTAGTTGGAGGCGGAGATTCACATTATTTAGAAAATGTACTTAGATATCTTCCAAATGAAACACAAATAGAAATGAAAAAACCTGATGGAGAAGCAGTAATTATGACATATGAAAATTCATCTTTAGAACACAATATGTCAAGATAAAAAAATACTTAAGATTTATTTCTTAAGTATTTTATTTTAATTCTAAAGTTTTATTCTTTTTAGTTAATATATTTTTAACATCTTGAGCTCTATTGAATGGAACAACTACAATATCATATTCCCATGCATATAAATCAGCATCTAATTCATCAATACAACAAGATCTATATATAACTCTTTCATCTAAATTAGTTGCAAATGTTTCACCAGATTTAGTGTAATAACACATTCTAGAAATAAGAGCATTTTTAAGGCCACTATCACTAATATGTCTTACTGGACAAAACTTTTTAACTTCTTCAAATTGTTCTTTTGTTAATTCTAAAAATTTCATAATATCCCCCCATCATTAATATACAATAATATGGCGTCCATGATTGGAATCGAACCAACGACCTATCGCTTAGGAGGCGATTGCTCTATCCTACTGAGCTACATGGACACATAATTATTGTAACACTAAAAAAGACTAGATACTAGTCTAAATTAATTTATAAAAAGATAATACTGCATAACAGAAATTAGCTTTTATCTCATATCTAAAAAATTCATAAAAACTAACTAACTTATCACATATGCTTACTAGTAACGATTCTTTATACTTTGGTTTAACCCTAGTAATTGGATACATATGAGTAAGTATTATATCTTCTTCAACTTCATTTATTTCAAAGAATCGAGATGCATTATTTAATGCTTCTTTTGGATGACTCTTTAAAAAATCTTTATATCTACTATCAGTTTTATTTATATCATCAAGCGTAAAAAAATCATGCATTAGAGCACCTCTAGTACATGATATATAATCAAGTCCTAATCTATATGAGATAGAAAAACTCATCTTAGCTACTCTATTAATATGATTAAGTCTATTATCTCCATGATGCATAATAGACTTAAGTTCTCTAAATTTATTTACACTATAAAACTCACTATAAATTTCATAGTATATACCTTTTCTATAATTCATTTTTATTACCACACCTTATTTTTTTAAATCCATCTTGGAATATACAAATTTCTTGTAAATCCTTCCATATACTTGCTGTACTCATTTAAAATAGCCTTAACTATAACTCCAATAACATCAGTTTCTTTTTTAGATACTTTTAAAGATGTTAAAGCCTTAGTTAGCATAGTTTTAAATTCTCTATCATCTATATACCTAAGAACAGCTTTATTTAAATCACTAACCCTCTTCAATTCTGATTTATCTTTAATATTTATTTTAAATATATAAGTCTGAAAAATAGTTATTATTTTATCAGTCATATAATCTAGTTCAGAAAATTCTTCATTTATTATTCTATAATAATCAGGACAATATTTAAGAATTACTTTATTATCTAAATAACTATTTTTCATTTACTTCACCACAAGTCTAGTTATATCATTAAATGTTACATATAACATTAATAATATCATTAACGCAAAGCCAACATAATTAAGTATTATCTCTAATTTTTCACTAGATTTCTTTCTAGTAATTTTTTCTATTAACAATATAAGTACACGTCCACCATCAAATACTGGTATAGGTATTAAATTAATAATAGCAACATTTATACTTAAATATGCAGTTAAATACAATAATGTATTAAATCCTTGTGATTTAACATTATCTACTAAAGAATAAATACCTACTGGACCGCTTAAACTTTTAACTGGAACTTCTCCAGTAAATAAATTACCTAGTATTTTAATTATAGTTTTGAAGTTTGTATAAAAACCTTCAAACGCATACATAACGGCATTTTTAAAGCCTTTATAATAAGTCGTTCCACTAGATTGAATTCCAAATACTTTTACTTCTTGTCCTTCCACTTCTTGAACTTCAGGAACTAAACTATATTCTTTAACTTCTCCATCAGCTTTTTCAATTTTAAATATATATTCACTCTTTAATTTTTTAGCAGAAGCTTCAAGTAAAAAATCATCCCAAGTATTAATTTTAACACCATTCACTTCAAGTATCTTATCACCAGCTTCAAGACCAGCTTGTTCTGCAGCCATACCTTCTACCACATTATGAATAACTGGTTCACTTACAGGTCTTCCATATATTAAACCACTTACAAAAAATAAAACTATCGCAAGTATGCAATTAAATAATATACCATTTATTAACACTAACAATTTTCTTCCAAAACTCTTATTTTCAAGAACTTGATTTTTTTTAATCTTTTTATTATCAGGATCTTCCTTTTCAGCCATAGATACAAATCCGCCAATTGGAAATGCTCTCAATGAATAAGTAGTTTCACTCTTTTTAGGTTTATATTTAAGTAATTGAGGTCCCATTCCCATAGAGAATTCATCAATATAAACTCCACCTTTTTTAGCCGCAATAAAATGTCCAAATTCATGGACAATTATTATTACACTTAAAATTATAAATAATATTAGTAATGTTATCAAGAAATTCATTTTTACCTCCTAGAAGAAAGCAATAGCAAACGTAAATGCTAATATAGCAAATAATAAACTATCTACTCTATCTAATACTCCACCATGTCCTGGCATAATATTACCATAATCTTTAACACCATATTTTCTCTTAATTGACGAAAAGAATAAATCACCAAATTGAGCCATAATTGATAAAAATAATGATATTAATACTATACCTATTATATGAACATCAGTTTTAATAAATGTCATAAAATAAACAACACCTATAAATGTACCAAAGAAAGTTCCACCAATAGCACCTTCAACTGTCTTATTAGGAGAAATCTTAGGACATAATTTAATCTTACCTAATTTAGTACCAAAGAAATGAGCAAATGTATCTGTCATAAATGTTACTAACATAATATAAACAAAATAATTTAAATCTATATTTCTAATAGTAATTAAGAAATTAAATGCTATTCCTAAAAAGAACACACCACCTAATAGATAAAAAGCATCATCTGCATCATATTTTTTCCTATCAGGATAAAATACTAAAGGTAACAAACATAACAAAATTGATAAAGTTAAATATCTATAATCAATTTTAAACATGTAAGTATTATTAACAGCAGACATCATTAATATTACAAACGCAGCCATTGTTAAACACTTAACAAGAATAGGAATCTTTTTATCTTTCTCACGTACAAGTAAAAATTCATTAAAGCCAATTACTCCTATTATACATGCACCTATATAAAACCAATAACCACCTAAAATTAATAATGGTACTACAATAATTAAAGCTACTATAGCACTTATTACTCT
>CAKOJC010000047.1 GCA_934088535.1 uncultured Bacilli bacterium
TTAACTCTTCAATCATAAAACACCCTTAAAAACAACATTATTATAACAAAAAGTTATGACTACTGCCATAACTTATCTGGATATTCTCCTTTTTCTACTAATAAATTAATACCTTTAATAACAAGTTCTTTATCTTCTTTATAAGTAACACCCATCCATTTAGAAGTAGTTTTAAATGCTTTAAATGTAATATTTTTCTTTTCAATATTATTACATACTACTTCTGGTAATAAGTATTCACATTTTAACAAGTTATCAACATTATTTTTATAAAACTCATTAAAATCACTTTCTAATAGTTCAAATATCTTAGGTGTAAACATAAACATATTCATAGATACTAATGTATTATCATTTACTTCAAAACTATCTTTTCCATCAAGTGGACTTGCTATTATTTTATCATTTATTTTTTCAACACTACTTTCAACTAAATTAGTTACATAACCATCTTTTTCTTCACATACACCTCTTTTAACAGAACCATTCTCTGTAAGAGTATTGCCAACCATGTAACCAACCATTCCAAATTCATTAGATTCATGTTTACTTTTTAAGTATTCACTTGCCACTCTAAAAGCATCACTTCCATAAAAATCATCAGAATTTATTACTAAGAAATCATCCTTTACAACATCCTTACAACATAATATTGCATGTGCTGTTCCCAAAGGTTTAACTCTATCTTTGGGTAATTCAAAAGGTACATTATCATTACTTTGAAATACATATTCTGCAGTTATTTTATTAGATATTCTATTTCCTATAGTACTCTTAAATATTTCATAATTTTCCTTTTTAATTATAAATACTACTTTATCAAATCCATATCTAATCGCATCATATATAGAATAATCAATTATAAATTCACCATTCTTATGTATAGGTTCTATTTGCTTAAGCCCTCCAAATCTACTACCCATACCAGCAGCCATAATAACTAATTCCATATTTTCCTCCTAAATAATAAGTACTTTAAGTATATCATATTCAAAAGAAAAAAATCCATTACTGGATTTTATATAATTATTTATAAAATTATAGTCCTCTAAAATTATATCTTCTTCCACCACCAGGAAGTTGATATACATTTGGAGTATCAGAAGTTGCACCATTAAACGAAGGCATTGCATATACTAATTTTTTTTGTTTTTCATTTGTTACATCAGCACTATAACCATCATATGGATTACCAATTTGAGGAATAGACTCAGGAACAAGCATAGCACAATCAATAACAAAATATGGATTTTCTTTTGATTCTCTTAACAAATTGTAACAATGTAATGCATTATTTCCTTCAGATTGCACACTCCCAGCTACAGTAAGAGTATCATAACCAACTAAAGCAAGTAAATTATTAAGTACACTATTTATTTCAACACACATAGCATACTTATACATATTTTTAAATTTTCTTTGATCAACATCATATACACAAGGTTTTCCATTGTTTAAAGATGCATTTTTAGGTAAAAGTAAAGCATAAATATAATCTCTAGATATCGTAGACTTTTCATCCTCTGTCAATTCTTTATCTCTAAATTGAAACGAAGTAAATAATTTTTTAAAAAACTCTTGAAACTTAGGAAATCTTTGTTTATCAGCTTTAAAATAATCTAATGTATACCAATAAGCATAATATGGTAAATTACGTTTTAATGTATCTAAAGGTAATCCAGAATTTCTTACTAATTTAATAAATCCTAAGTAAAACTCTGTATCATTAGGTAAAAACCTTGGATTCTCAGCATTTTTTAATACATAAGCACCAACAAACATTGGTTTATTCTTTATATAACCACTATGAATATAACGATACTCTTTTGACTCAAAACCACTTCTATAAGTAACACTTTCATTTTGAGAAAGTATCTCATCAGCACTCTCCAAGAATTGTGGAGCAGTATATTTATCATTAGTCATTAATTTGACCATACCATCTACTCTACTCATATTATTTACCCCCTTTAATTAAATTAAATACATTGTATCATATTTGTTACTCGAAGTCAATCAAACTATATGTTATAATTAACTAAAGGAGCTAAAATTATGATATTAGACAAATATAATAACACTTTTAATGAATTTATAACTAAATATGAAGAAATACATGTTAACCCATGGCACTGCATCTCAAAAGAAGAATTTATGAAAAAGAAAGATGAATTATTAACTACCATGGATGTAACTGATGTTTATTCTTTTACTTATTTCATAAAATATTTAATTAAAGTATTATGTGGTACAAGTGATGCTCATACAATTTTTGATATGAGTTCAAATCTTCCAATTAATTTTAAAATTATTAATAACGAAGTATTAATAAACTATCCAGATGACTTAAAAGGATGTACACTTATTTCTATAAATGATATAGATATAAAAATTATACTGAATGAACTAGATAAAGTAGTGTCTTACGGAACTGAAGGTAAAAGATTATTTGAACTAGAAAAAGCTTTATTTAATGAATTATTACTCTTTAGTATTCCAAAATTTAGAAATGTAAATGAATTAGCTTTCAAAATGAAAAATCCTAATAATGAAACAATAACAATGATATTTAAGAAAAATGATCAATATCAAGACACATTTAATATGAAAGAATACTTATATGGTAATAATAATGGAACATTCAAGATAGTAAATGATACATTAATTTATAATCACAGAAACCTTCAACAAGAAAATGAAAGTACTATAAAAGAATCAATAGAAGAACTAAATAAACTAGATTTAACTAACGTTAATAAAATAATAATAGATTTAAGAGGTAACTTAGGTGGTAACTCTGCTTTAAATAAACCACTCATGAATTTTCTTTCAAATCATAAAGATAAACAACTAATAACACTAACTGATCGAAGAATCTTTTCAGCAGGAAGATACGCACTTTTTGATTTAATTAACCTAGGTTCTATAACTATTGGAGAAGGTATTGGTACGCCACTTAATTGTTATGGAAATTCAAGCAGATTTACCCTTAATCAATATTACACTTTTGTAGTTTCTGAAATGTACTTTGATCCAACAAGACAAATAGAAATAAAAACTAAAGAAGATTTCGAAAAGTTAGATAAATCTATACTGGAAGATACAATATTTAAACCTGACTATTTTGTTACACAAACTAAAGAAGACTTTATCTCTGGTAAAGACACCATTTTGGAATTTGCATTAAATCTAGAACCAAATTTAAAATTAAAATAAAGACATTAATTTGTCTTTATTTTTTTAACTAACTTTACTTCATTATCTGCATAACCACAACTAAATTTAATTCCATCTCTATTTTTTAGTATTGCTTCTTTTTCAAAATCAATCATATCTTCAGGTAAACTTTCTATACTTGACCATACTAACTCTGAGCATTTATTTGGCTCATTTATCTTAATTTCTCCATAGTATTTACCTAGTTCGAAATATACATCATAATATGGACTTAATGATTTATTTTTTCTATTAACAACAAATGTATCTACTATATCTTCAATTTTAATATCTATATCTAATTCTTCTTTAGCTTCACGAATAGCTGCTTCATAAGCGTTTTCTCCTTCATCTATATGTCCGGCAGGAAGAGCTAAGAATCCTGGCCATAACTTAGTACCTTGTCTTCTTTGTAATAATATTTCACCATTTTCATTCTTAATTATTAAATATATTGATGATAAAAGCTTTTCTCTTTCCAAACTAACACCATCCTCTATCACATCATCTATTTTGCTATAATTTTCTTTATTAAAATATGCCTCTAATGCGCATAAAACAGCATCCATATCAAATACATCTCTTCTATAAATTCCATTTGTTAAATATCCGCTAATGCCATTATCTTTTTTGTTTTCACCAGTGCCAGATAAACTTTCAATTACTTTGTTAATACTTTTACCACTCTTAACATATTCATACATCTTCTTTGATATTTGAAGCCCATTAGATTTACCAACATAGCTTTCATTATCTTTAGTAGTTACGCAAGCATAAGTAGTTACAAAATAATTATTAAGAACTTGTTCATAACCGCCCTCAATACTTAATAACATATCAAAATCTATTTTATTGTTAATACAATGTTGATATAAATTATTATTTCTATTTATTGCTCCCTTAAGTGTTTCTTCATTTAAAGGTTTAGAACTTACCATAGATTCTACAGATATACCGATAATTTCAACATCTTTAATATTTAACTTTTCTATTGCTTTTTCAACAGATCTTAACTTAGACTTATTTGATGAACCAACTATAATTTTCATTTCACACCTACTTAATATTTCTATTTCTAAATATTCTTCTTAAAATATTTTTTTCTTCAGACTTTCTAAACTCAGAAGTAAATTTCAAATTTTCTTCATCTTTTCTATCTATAAAATCCCAACACTTCTTTTTTTCATTCCATACTGCTGATTTATACAAATATATATATACTCGTCTTCCTTCTTTATCATAATAGTATGAACCATACAAGTCATCATTTGACGTATCAAATAATACTGTTCCATCATCACTCATAGAATCTTTTTCTTCATGATTAGATACTGCTTTACCAACAATTGTTACACCAGTCAGATCACAACAACAAACTTTACCAGTATGAAGAGGTAACTCATCTAAATTAATAACTAGATTTTTATTTCTAACACCTCTAAAACTAGTATCAATAAGAACTACATCTTTAAATGAAGGTTCACCATTTTCTCCTATCAAAGTAACACCATCTAATTTAGTACCTATTAACCATTTATCTTTAACCTTTTGAGGATCTAATTTAATATCACCCAAAGCTCCACTGAAATCTACACCAGAAACACTTTTACCATCAAATGAACCACATACCATAACACCATTTAATTTTGAACCTTTAATACTTAATGCTTTATCCACATCTAACGTTATATATCCCTTTTCATTATCAGTATCATAACCACTAAAATCAGTACTATCTATAATAGCATTATCTAAGTTTCCACTTAATTTTACGCCTCTAAAAGTACACTTAGATAAATCCTTATTTGGTATTTTGTTTAAATTTATATGAATATTCTTAAAACATGATAAATGAAAACCAGCAATATTAACATTATCAAAGTTAACACCCTTCATATCAACTTCTATTTTATTAAAAAAATGCCATACAAGTATATCTATTTCTCTAGTGCCATCATTTTTATCATTAAATAAATATTCTTCAATTTCATCACTACTAAAAGAAACACTATCTTTACCATATAACTTATCAATAGTTAATCTACTTAATCTTAATATTTTATCTTGATTAGAACTATTACTAAGATTATCAAGTAAATATTTTAAACCACTTACTACTTTATTTTCCATACAAAACCCTCCATTTTATTTACAATTATCTATTATTATTAATGGAACATATATTTCATCATCAGTATAACCAACATGATGAGAATATAAAACTTCATCTCCTTCATATATCAATGCTTTATTAGTTTTAGCAATCGCTATATAGTTACCAAGTTCACTATCTATTAATTCATTCTTTTCTCCATCACCAAATAGTTTACTATCAAGAACTTCTTTCTTCGTGTATAAATCAAAATCATTACTAAAGTATTTATTAAATAATTTTTCAAACTCTAAGTGTTTATCTTCCTTAATAAAGAATGAAGTTGCTCTTACTTCAGTAGAAGTTCCCATTCTAAAGCATTCTACTAAATCAGGATAATCTTTTAAATATATATTTTCTACCTTAATATGACCATGATCAGCAACAACAAATATTATAGTGTCTTCTAAATTTTTACATAATCTTTCAGTCATTATATTTCTATATCTTATTAAATCCTTAACTGTTTTATTATCAGATCCAAACATATGCATAGTATGATCGGGTTCTTCATCATAGGCATAGATATATTTTTTACCATCTTCCTTACAATACTTTTCTATCTTAGAATACATATCTAATACATCACTATAAGGATCAACACCAAAAGGATATAAACCATACGCTTTATCCACATCCTTTTCATTTATAGATTCTACTATAGTTTTTTCTTTCATATATTTTTTTCTAAGATTTATAGCTTCTTCCAAAGGTACACATTTTTGATCAGTCTTTTCAAAATTCAAGAATGTTGTTATTATCTTATCTATATCTTTATAATATGTATTCCACCCAATCATACCAGTTTCAATTGGATTTAAACCAGTAACCATAGATGTAGTAGCAGCAACAGTAGTAGCTGGAAAAACTGTAGTTATTTTCTTATACATATTTTTTCTTAAAAATTCATTTTCATCAAGAGTTCTTTCTAATATATTAGCTCCCATACCATCATATAATATAGTAACTACATGCTTAGGTTTCTTACTTTCTAACAACTTATCAACATATTCTAAAGTATTATGTTTATACGGAAGTCCAAAATATTTTCTAATTGAACATGCTAAATTAGTTAGACATTCATTATAATTATTTCTTACCAACATAATTGCCTCCAAAATTAGCCTAGCTTAATCTCATTTTCTTTGTTTAAACTATCTTCTAAAGCTTGTATAATAGTATCTTTAGCACTCAATCCTTTAATATCATAATTCTTTTTAGTTGCTTCATCAATTCTTCTATCCACATCGTCATCTATATAATCTTTAATTATTGAAGCATCATATTTATCTTTAGGTCTTCCATTCTTCTTCATATTATAAGTACTTTCTAAACTAAACATTCTATATTTATAACCATTATGCTCTCTTATACTCTGATCAAATGTTAATGTTGCATACTCACTACTCAAATGTTTCTCATGCATATGAAGTCCATTTTCTTTCTTATGTTCAGGATAATAATATTCTTTAGTTACAATTTCACCATTTTCTAATCTCTTAAATAAGAATAAACCTATTGGTATTGGAACATCTTTATATAATACTCTATATTCATGACCAAAATCATTTTTATAATCCATATAACTTTCAAATTTAAAATCAGGATTTTGTTTTAAGAAATCTATAAATTCAAATATTTGATCTTCATTTATAAATACATCTAAATCACTATGATATCTTTCTAATTCATGATTAGTTGCAATATATCCCATAAGTCCACCAGTATAAAAAGTATCAAATTTTACCCCAAAATACTCATTAAATTTATCAAATACTTCCATCACTAATTCATGATTACGAGGAAGAGGCATTTTAGTATGTTCAACATTCAAAGCTTTTAAATGTTGAAGTCTTCCAAGTAAATCATCAAATGAATGATATTTACTAGGATCTAATGCAATTATTAAATTACTATTATGTACCACATCATCCATTGTTAATACTTTTCTTTTAATTAAATCTTCTAATGCAATAAGTATAAAATCAATAGCTTCATTTGTACTAAAATCACATAGTTTTTCTATTAATCTTTCTCTTACACCCATATCTTCAACATTTCCTATTTCAGCAAATGTATTTACTATTACTTTAACTTGATCTTTTTCTTTGTCATTCATAAAAGTATACCTCAAATTTATTATACCATAATTCACCATTTTTTACATATTTACAGGTTT
>CAKOJC010000048.1 GCA_934088535.1 uncultured Bacilli bacterium
GCTACAGGACTTATTGGAGATCCAAGACCAACTGCTGAAAGAGAAATGATCTCAAAAGAAACAGTAGAAAAAAATATTGAAGGATTAAAACGTCAAGTAACAAAATTACTAGATGGTAAAGCAGAAGTAGTAAATAACTATGATTGGACAAAAGATGTAACATTCTTAGATTTTTTAAGAGACATTGGAAAGTATATTAATGTTAATTACATGCTTAATAAAGATATTATTGCAAGAAGATTAGATACTGGTATTACATATGCTGAATTCTCATATACATTACTTCAAGGATTTGACTTTTTACATTTATTTAATGATAAAAATTGTACACTTCAAGCAGCAGGTTCAGATCAATGGGGTAATATCACTACAGGTATAGAATTGATACGTAAGATAGAAGGAAAAGAAGCATATGGATTCACTATGCCATTAATACTTGATAGTACAGGTAAAAAATTTGGTAAAAGTGAAGGAAATGCTTTATGGCTTGATAAGGAAAAAACTAGTCCATATAAAATATACCAATACTTAATTAATTCAGATGATTCTAAAGTAGTAGAATACCTAAAAGTATTTACATTCTTAAACAAAGAAGAAATAGATAAACTTGAAGAAAGTGTTAAGAATGAGCCTGAAAAGAGACTTGCTCAAAAAACTTTAGCATTCGAAGTAGTAAAAGATTTACATGGAGAAGAAGAAGCTATTAAAGCTAGAGATACTAGTGAAGAATTATTCTCTAAAGGATACTCTGAAGAAGGTATGGAAGAAGTATTAATTAATGTAGAAGATGAAATAAATATCTTAGACTTATTAGTTAAATCAGGAATTGCTCCATCAAAAAGTGAAGCAAGAAGACTAGTACAAGGAAATGGTATTAGTTTTAACTCTGTAAAAGAAACTAACGAAACAAGAATGTTTAAGAAAGATGAAATTAAAGATTTAGTAATCGGAAAAGGTAAAAAAACGCATATTAAAGTTAACTTAGAAAAATAAGTTAACTTTTCTTTTTAAAAAATAATATTAATAATATAATAGTTATAGAGGTATATATGAAAGAAGAAACTTTAAATGAAATAAGAAGAGAAGTAAAAGAACTAAAAAGAAAAAACGAAGAAATAAATAGAAAAAACAGAAGAATACTAGAACTAGAACAAGATATTAGAGTAAGAGAATATCTAAGATTAAGAGAAATAAAAAGTTTAAGATTAAAAGAACACTTAGAAACAGATGAAGAATCATTAATAGAAAAAGTATATTATAAGGCTATACGTAGTATAAATGAAAGTGATACTAATAAAATATATGTATATCTTGGAACATACAAAAGTTCATATGAAACAGATATAGAACATGGAAACAATGATATAAGAGTTGATTATAATGACACTTCAGCAGAATATAGAATGTTTCAAGATATAGAATTAGATAATCAAATAATTTTACCAATAGGTAAATGTAAAGAGTTTGAATCTTCTAATAAAATCATATATCTAAGCGGATATAGATTATGGGGAAAATATTATAATATTCAAAAAGAATTTTTTGTAAATGCTGTTAAAAGTAATCAAGAAGAAGCATGCAAACTTATAATAAGAAAATATAATAGTAATAGTAAATAATAATTTTTTATGATATACTATTTAATAGAAGGTAAGTGATAAAATGAAATTTAAATATTCTAAAGAAAGACCAATATACTTAAATATTTTATATTTTTTAGTGGCATTTATTGGTACATTTGTATTGCCATCACTATTTAGTGGAATATACACATCATTATTTAATATACAAAATGCTAAAGTTTTAACTCTTATGGGTAACTTTACATTCATATTGATATTATATTTAATGTATAAAAAAGATCTAGATAAGGAATTCAAAACTTTTACAAAAGATTTTAAGAAAAATTTTAAAACAGGTTTTAAATATTATATTGCAGGACTACTTGCTATGATAGTATTTAATTTATTTATTTCTGTAATTATAAAAGACGTTTCTACTAATGAAAGTTTAGTAAGAGATATGTTATTTAAAATGCCAATTTATACTATGATAAGTATATCAATAATAGCACCACTTAGTGAAGAATTAACATTTAGAAAAAGTATAGAGCCATTAATCAAAAATAAATGGATATATGCATTATCTTGTGGATTATTATTTGGTGCATGTCATTTAATAGCAGGCGAATTTAAATTAATAAATTTACTATATTTACTTCCATATGGATCACTTGGATTTGTATTTGCACTAATGGATAAAGAAACAAAAACAACATTTACAAGTATAATGATGCATATGTTACATAACACTGCAACTGGACTATTACTTCTTTTAGCGTTTAAACTAGGGGCAGTCTAGTATGGCACAAGAAGAAGTAAAAGAGACACACAAAGGAAAAATAGTAAGCCTATTTTTCTTTATAATTTTATTAATAGCTTTACTTTTTCTATATGCAAAATATGTAGGTATAAAAGGATTAATAGTAAAAGAATATAGAGTAGAAAGTAATATATTAACTAGTAATTTTAGTGGTATTAAAATAGTTCACTTTAGTGATTTATTATATAATTCAACAGTAGATAAAAATGATGTAAAAGAACTAGTTACAAGAATAAATGAATTAAAACCAGATATAGTTGTTTTTACTGGGGATTTAGTAAACAAAAATAAAAAATATAAAAACGAAGACATTCAATTTTTAGAAGAAGAACTTACTAAAATAGATGCAAGAATTGGTAAATATGCTATATATGGAGATGCAGATTATAGTTTTGAAGATTATAAAACTATAATGGAAAAAAGTAAGTTTGTTATATTAAACAATAGCTATGACGAAGTATTTTATAAAAATAATGATTCTATGTTTATAGTAGGCCTTCCTAGTTCATCAAAAGAAGAAGTAAAATTTGAAGAGGCATTTAATTTTTATAAAGAAGATGAAAAAAGAAAATATATAATAGTTTTAGCTCATGATGGTAAAACTATTAAGTTATTGGATGACACTACATATGAAGTAGATTTAGTTTTAGGGGGACATTCATTAAATGGTAGTGTAGTAGTTCCATATTATGGTGGTGTTTTCCTAGATGATTTATCAGATAAATATTATCAAGAACACTATTCAAAAGGTATAACAGATATATACATATCAAGTGGAATAGGTACTAATAAGTATCCATATAGAATATTTAATAAACCATCAATTAACTTATATCGTTTAAAAGCACACTCTTAAATGTGCTTTTTTCATAGTATAAATTAGAGGTGAATAAAATGTACGGAAAATTTAAATATGGAAAAGATAGATTTGGTTTTGCTGCACCATTTCTTTTAGGAGCATTAACTGGAGGAGTTGCAGTAGGAACATTTAATCCATATAGACCAAGACCAGTTTATTATCAAAATCCATACGGCTATTATCCTTATTATTGATAAAAATAAATTTTGGTAGTATAATATACCCCCAAAAGAGGGGAAGAATATGAAAGTAAAACTAGAAGATAAAAAAATATGTGAAAGATGTAAAGGCGAATGCTGTAAGAAAAGTGGATGTGATTATAGTACTGATGATTTTCAAGATTTAAGCATGAAAGCTTTAGAAGAAATTTTAAAAGAAGGAAAAACTTCTATAGTAGCAGCAATAGATACTAAAAGAGCTAAAAATGGAAACAAATTTATAGTACCATATCTTTATTTAAGAGCAAGAAATATGAATAGAGGAGTAGTAGACTTAATATCATTAAAAAGTAGATGTTCTCTTTTAACTGAAACAGGCTGTTCATATACCTTAGAAAATAGACCAGGCGGAGGAGTAAACTTAATCCCTAGTAGAATTAAAGGACATTGTTATCCCTTAAAAAATCCACTTGAAATAGTAGCAGGTTGGGAAAAATATCAAGTATTACTTGCTAAAATGGTAAAAAAAATAACAGGAAAAACAGTAGATAATAAGTTAAGAGAAGATACTGAAAATTTAGCATATGATATAATGATGGGTAATTTTGATTATGTTACTGATAGAGAAAAAGAAGAAATAATACCACTTCTTCAACAACTAGCAGACATCTATCCATCAGAAGTTAAAAAAGGAGTAGAAAGAGCTAGAAAAGAACAAGCAGTATTAAAAATGAATAAATAATGTTATAATATTTATATAATATGAGGTGTAATAATGAAAACAGAAGAATATTATGGCCTTAACCCTGAGCCACTTAAAGAAGATGGCTTAAATGAAGAAGATTTAGAAGAAGTAAAAGATATTCTTGATAAAGGCAACAAAGAATTAATAGATGAAATAAATGAAGAATATGAAAAAAATAAAGAAAAACTAGATAAAGAAGCAGAAGAATTATTTAATATTGAAGATCCAAGTGAAAGATTAAAAAGACAAAATGAACTTGCTCCAGGCTCTAATTATTTAGATGAATTAAAAGAAAGATAATTACTATGTGATTTTAAATAGAGGAGTATTAATTATTTATGATGAACGATATCGAAGCGATAAAAATAATTATTATGGAAGGATTTTATGAGTATAAATCTCCATTAGAATATACTGAACTAGAGTATAATCTAATAAATGAGATTGATCATTCTAATAGTATTGAAAACTTAGAAACATTTATTAATTCAAAGGAATATAAAGAAATTAAAGATATTCTTATCAAAGATAAATTTTACTCTAATTTAAAAAATAAAAATTATCTTCCAGTTCAAATAAATTTCGTTGAAAAAATAAAATATAGTAATGAGTAAGTAATAGTATACAAATTTTATGAGTCGATATTTTTTATCGACCTTTTTAATTGTATTTTATCAAAATATTTGATAAAATGAAAATAAGAGGAAGAAGCTATGAAAAAGAAAAAAGAAAAGGAGAGCTTAGATACTAAAGAAGAAAAAGCATTAAATATTTATATGCCAATCGGAGTAATGATAGGTACTCTTGTTGGTATGGTATTGTCATTTACTAATGATAACTTTATTTTTCTAGGTATTGGTTCTGTTGGAGGTTTACTATTTGGAATGTTAATGGGAACAATCGCAACTGAGAAAATAGAAATTAAAACTGGAACAACAAAAAAGAAAAAGAAAACCAAAAAGAAATAAAGTTTTTATTTTTTATTTTCAAATATTATAAACTTCTAATATTAATTGAAATCAATATATTTATTAAGCTTAAAAATAAAACTACTTTCAAACAAAATTGAGAGTAGTTTTTATATCTCGAAAAGTTCGAGTATTAATCTATATGGTGCTGAAAATAGGAATTGAACCCACAACCTACTGATTACGATTCAACATACCTAAACACTAACTAAATATATTATAGTTCGTGAAAGGTGCTATTTCACGCCATTTTTTTGAGGTTTACTATCTTTAAAATGAATATTTATTACTAAGGGTGCCATTAAAAAGTGCCAAAACTATAATTTTTATGTACGTTTTATTATACTATTAATATTATTAGCACATTCTTTTTTAGTATCTTCAAAAGTATGAGTATATATGTTCATTGTTA
>CAKOJC010000049.1 GCA_934088535.1 uncultured Bacilli bacterium
AAATCAATTCCTCACGTATTAAAAGAAAAAGTAGACTTAGATATACGTGGCGAAATATATATGAGTAAAAAAAGTTTTAATAAATTAAATGAACGTCAAAAAGAAAAAGGTGAAAACCTATTTCAAAATCCAAGAAATGCAGCAGCTGGTTCAATAAGACAATTAGATTCAAGTGTGGCAGCTAGTAGAGGGTTAGATGTATTTCTTTATCATTATCCAGAAACACCATTTAAAACTCACTATGAAACACTTATGTACATGAAAAGATTAGGATTTGTAGTTAATCCAAATATAAGATTATGTAAGAATGTTGACGAGGTTATAGCATTTATTAAAGAATGGACTGAAAAAAGAGATACTCTTCCATATGAAATAGATGGTATAGTTATTAAAGTAAATGATATAGCACAGCAAAAAGAATTAGGGTTTACTGCAAAAGTACCAAAGTGGGCTACTGCATACAAGTTTCCACCAGAACATGTACTTACCAAATTAACTGATATCATATTTACAGTAGGAAGAACTGGTCAAATTACTCCAAATGCTGTACTAGAACCCGTAAGAGTAATGGGAAGTACTATTAGTAGAGCAACACTTCATAATGCAGACTATTGTATAGAAAAAGATATACGTGTAGGAGATTATGTTTATATTTATAAAGCAGGAGATGTAATACCAGCAGTAGATAGAGTAGAGTTAAAAAGAAGAAACGGAACAGAAAAACCATTTGAAATGATTAAATACTGCCCAATGTGTGGAAGTGAGTTAATACAAAAAGAAGGCATGGTAGACTACTTTTGTGAAAACATTCATTGTCCAGCACGAAAAATAGAAGGATTAATTCATTTTGTATCAAGAGGTGCCATGAACATTCTAGGACTTGGAGATAGAATCATGGAAGACTTCTTTAACTACGGATATATAAAGAAATTTAGTGATATTTATAAACTAAGTAGTCATAAAGAAGAAATAACTCTACTAGAAGGTTATGGAAGTAAAAGCGTAGATGCTATACTAAAAAGTATAGAAGATTCAAAACAAAATTCACTTGATAAATTATTATTTGCTCTAGGTATTAATGGAATTGGTGCTAAAACAGCAAAACTTCTATGTAAATATTACACATCTATAGATTCTCTAATTGATGCAACAGAAGAAGAATTAGCAACTATTAGAGACATCGGACCAACTTTATCAGTAAATATTGTTAACTACTTCAAAGATGAAAAAAATATGGAAGAACTAGAAGAATTAAGAAAACTTGGAGTAAATATGACATATAATGGTAAAAAGATGATAGAAGATGAAAACTTCAAAGACAAGAGATTCGTAATAACTGGCTCATTTGATAATATTAGTCGTGATGAAATAAAAGAATTCATAGAAGAACGTGGAGGGCTTACAAGTGATTCAGTAAGTAAAAAGACTGATGTAGTACTAGTTGGAGAAGCTCCAGGAAGCAAAAGAGATAAAGCAATTGAATTAAACATTCCAATATGGAATCAAGATAAATTGTTTGAAATTATGGGAATAGTGGAAAAATAGAATAAAATATAGTATAATTAAAAAGCCAAGGGAAGGTGTTAAAAATTATGGGAAAAGTAAGACGTAATCAAGATAATAAAGTATTATGGGTTTTACTAGGAATTTTAGTAGTGTGTTTTCTAGCAATAGGAATTCTATTCTATAGATATTTCTACGCAGGAACAAGTTCATCAAAATATGGTGAAAGATTAGATGGAATAGAAAATTATCCATTAGGTGACAAATTCGAAGAAAAAGTAAAAGAAATATATAAAGATGAATCTTCAGTAGGAGATGTAATAGTAACAACTGAAGGTAAAATTATATATATCACAATAGATTTTAAAGAATCTATAAAGGTTTCTACTGCTAAAGATTTAGCAATCAAATCATTAGATGCAATAGGTGAAAAGAATTTAACATTCTATGATGTTCAATACTTATTAACTTATTCAGGTACAGAGGAAAATAAAAATTTCCCAGTATTTGGATCTAAGAGTGCTAAAAGTTTAAAGGTAGTATGGTGATATCATGAAGGGTAGTAAAAAAACAAGAAAGAATATCATAATAGCATTTACTGTAATATTATTTTTAGTAGTTGGTTTCTTCGCAACACTATATTATATAACAAGTACAGTAAATAACTATTCATACTCTGAAAAGAAATGGATAAATGATAACAAAGATACAAGATTAGATGTATATGTAGAAAATGGTTTACCAGTATTTTCAGATAATGGAAAAGGTGTGTATTATGAATATTTAAAATCATTAAAAGAAACTACAGGTCTTATTATAGAAGCATCAACTTCTGATAATACAGATGTAAAATTAAATAATAAAACATCAGTAGATCCAGAAGATATAGTTATATATAAAGATCACTTTGTAGTAATTGGTAAAAAAGAAAGTGTTAATAAACTATCAGATTTATCAAATAAATCATTAGGTGTAATTAATACAGATAAAGAAACTATAGAAAGATATTTAACAGAATATCAAAATATTAGTATTACAGGATATACATCATTTGAACAATTAGAATCAGAATATACAAGTAATACTATAGATTATATGATTATACCAATGTATAAATACTTAGATGAAATAGTAAAAAATGATTATGAAATAATATTCCATATGGATGGACTTTATTCATATTATTGTTTAGATTTACCAGAAGGTAATGAAACATTATCAAATATATTCAGTAAATTCTATTATAGATGGGAAAAAACTGCAACTAAGAAAATAAATGAATATTTCTTAGATTTATATTACACTACAAAGAATTATACTGAAATAGAAAAAGAATCTATAACTAACGATGATTTAATTGTAGGATACATTGAAAATCTTCCATACGAAGGTATGATTAGAAGAAACTTCACTGGTCTTACTGATACATACTTATCAAAATTTGCTGATATGACAGGTGTTACATATAAATATATTAAATATAGTGACACTAAAAAATTAGGTGAAGCATTAGATGATAAGAAAATAGATTTAGCATTAAATTATTATTCACTTGGAAATAAAAACTATACAAGCAGTAGAACATTAGGGCCAACTGAATATGTAGTAATAGCTCATGTAGATAACAATTTAGTAGTTAATTCACTATATAGTTTAAACAATACTGAAGTAAATATGTTATCAAACATGAACTTAAAATATAACATGGCCAGTAAGAATTTATTTGAAATAAAAGATTACGCTAATGTTAAAACAATGCTTAAAAATATAGATAAAACTTCAGTAATAATAATTGAAAAAGAAGTTTATGATTATTATAAAGATAAAGAACTTAAAAATTATAGTATAAGATACATAGATAAAGTTAAATTAAATAACTCATTCTTACTTAATAATGAAAATAAGGCATTCAATAAATTATTTGATTTCTATTTAAGTACATTAAGTTCAAATGAAATAAAGAATGATACAGTAGCAGGAGTTATTGAAACATTAAAAAATAATAGAGTATTTAACTTCATAATGAGTAATTTAATATGGATAACAATATCTTTACTAATATTAGCATTCGTTATATATGGAATTACTAAGAAAGCACTTTATACTAAAAAAATAAAAAAAGAAGATAGATTATATTACTTTGATGCGATGACTAACTTAAAAAATAGAAACTTCTTAAATGATAATATAGATTTTTGGAGTTCTAACAAAGTATATCCTCAAGCAATTGTAGTAATTGATATTAATGCATTAAAAACATTAAATGATAAATATGGACATGAAGCAGGAGATAATCAAATCAAAGCTGTTGCAAGTGTACTTATAAAAACGCAAAGAGATAATTCTGAAATAATGAGAACCGATGGAGATGAATTTATCATCTACTTAATAGGTTATGATGAAAAGAAAGTAGGTTCTTATATACATAAATTAAATCGTGAATTAATTTCATCACTACCAAATAAAGACTATAGTGTATCAATCGGTTACTCAATGATAACTAATGAACAAACCACTATAGATGATGCTATTAATGATTCACTTGCAATGATTAAAAAATCAAAAGGAAAAATGTAATGAAAGAAAAGATAAAAGAAATATATAATTTAGTATTTGGAAAAGAATTGGGAGTACTACCAGGTAATCTGGCATTCTCATTCTTTTTAGCATTAATTCCATTACTAACATTAATATTCTTTTTTCTTACTCAATTCAATTTACCAATAGATATTATTCAAAACTTCTTAGTGGAAACATTTCCTCCAGGAGTAGTAGAACTAGTTCAACCAATATTTACTGATCAAATAACATTAAGCTCAGTAATAACACTAGCATTTGGACTTATAATTTCAGCAAATGGTTGTCATGCTATAATACTAGCAAGTAATACAATATTTGAAGTAGAAAATGCTTCATATTTAAAAAGAATGATAAAAGCAATTATACTAACATTCTGTATAATTCTACTATTTGCATTCATAGTTATAGTTCCACTATTTGGTAAATCAATTTTAGCACTTATTGGTACATTTACTGATTTCTTAACTAAACATGAAAGATTAGTAAATACAGTATATGTCATATTACAAGTACCAGTATCATTAATATTTGTATATTTCTTTATAAAACTAGTTTATACAATCGCACCAGATGAAAATATACCAAGTAAATATATGACTAAAGGAGCATTATTTACAACAATTAGTTGGTTATTGCTTACTAATGTATTCTCATATTACATTAATAATATAGCTAAATACGATATGATATATGGAAACTTAACAAATATAGTTATATTACTATTATGGTTCTATGGACTAGCATACGTATTCGTTTTAGGACTTTACTTAAATAAATATAATACAGACTCTAATATAGAAAAAACAAATACAATAAAATTAGAAGAAATAAGAAAGAAAGTAAAAGATAATAAAAAAACAAAAGAAAAAAATAATAAAAAATAATGTCAAATTCGACATTATTTTTATTTTATAAATGTTAAATTATATTTGGTGAATAAAATGTTAAAAGTAAAAATTATAGATGAAAATCATGAAAAAGACTTAGAAAGGAGTATAAATACATT
>CAKOJC010000050.1 GCA_934088535.1 uncultured Bacilli bacterium
GATGCAAAGTTAGAAGCAGGTCTAGATGAAGAACCAGAAAATACTACATCAGCCATATTATTACTACCACGAAGAGTTTTAATACTTTGTTCTCCAAGTACCCATCTTATCGCATCAACAATATTACTTTTACCTGAACCATTAGGTCCTACTATACCAGTAAATGATTGATCAAGTTCTATAACTGTCTTATCAGCAAAACTCTTAAATCCATGTAGTCTTATTTCTTTTATGTACATAATATCACCACTTCTATTTTTAATCTCTTAATCATTATATCATATATTTTTTTTATTAAAAAGAAAAATGGTAACTTTTATACCATTTCATCTTACTTTGCTCTTTTCATATATGCTTCTTTAGCAGCATTTTGTTCAGCTTCTTTTTTAGAGTTACCTATTCCCACTCCATATACAAGATCATCTATTATAACTTCCACTTTAAATTCTTTATGATGAGCAGGTCCACTCTCGTCTATTAAGTTATATGTAACACTCTTTTTAACAGTTTGAACACTTTCTTGAAGCAAACTTTTATAATCCATTAAGAAGTCTTCATGATTCTCTATATATGGAACTATCATATCATGAAATAATCTTTTAACTGTATCAAGTCCTTGTTCTAAATATATAACAGCCATACATGCTTCAAATACATCTGCAATTATAGTTTTATTAGCTTCACTTATTCCATTACCTAAATATATATAATCTTTAAGATTAATCTCTTTAGAATACTCATACAAAGCATTCTCACATACATATAAGCTTCTAAGTCTACTCATTTCACCTTCAGGATAACTAGTATTATTATATAAGTAATCACTACATACTATTTCTAAGACTGCATCACCTAAATATTCAAGTCTTTCATAACACTCAGTATTATGTTCATTAGAATAACTTGAATGAGTTAAAGCAACTCTTAATAATTCTTCATTTTTAATTTCAATATTAAATTTTTTAAATATATTTTTCATAACTATCACATAAAAATTATAACACAAAAAAAGAAATAAAACTATTTCTTTAATTAAACTACCACAACCAACCACTAGTTATTTCTTTGAAAAACACATATATAAGTACAAATGGTAGCATTATTAATCCATAAACAACTACTAACTCAGCACTTAATAATCCTCTTAATAATCTACTTTGAGGAATCAATATATTTCCAAATATTAGTGCTGCAACAGCAATAGTACCATATAGAAATAATAAATCACTATTTCCAAAATTCTTAATAGCAAGCACCATAAATACAATATTAACAATTGCAATTATTATCAGAAGATATGGAGGACGCTTATTTAAATTTTCATCATTCTTTAGATCTTCTTTTTTAGGAACATTAATTTTAATAGCTCCACAATGATCACATTTAGTTTGTCCATCTTTTAATTCTTTATGACATCTATAACATTTATAACTCATATTCTAAATCTCCATTCTATATCTTTACCAGTAAGCTTTTTAACCAGTCTTTTTAATAATAAAAATCCTAAAAATAATGCTAAATATATCGTAAAAGCTTCTATAGTAGCAATTAATCTAATCCATTTATTATTTTCAAAGAAAATATAACCAAATAATATACTCACCAGTGCAAGACCAGTGAATAGTAATAAAAGATTAATACTTTCATAATTAATACCAGCTAGTATTAAGAAAAATATATTTAAAATTATAGATAATGCTATAAGATAAGGAGCATACTTACTACTACTAAGATCGATATAATTTTCTTCTGCAACTTTTTTATTTTTTTCTATATCCTCTTTTTTAGGAACATCTATTTTAATAGCACCACATTTATCGCATTTAGTTTGTCCTTCTTTTAATTCTTTATGACATCTATAACATTTATAACTCATACACAACCTCTACTCTATATGTATAGTATAACATATATTTTAATGTTTTAATATTTATTTTTATCGAATAATATTATATAATATTTATATGAAAAAATTTTTAATCAAACTAATTAATATATATCAAATAACACCACTTCATTGTCATTCAATGTGTAGATTTACCCCTACATGTAGTGAATATATGAAAGAATGTTTAGAATTATATGGATTAAAAGGTATTAATAAAGGAATAAAAAGAATATTAAGGTGTCATCCCTTTGGAAAATTTGGATATGACCCTGTAACTAAAGGAGAAGATTTATGAAAAAAACAATTTTAGGAATATTAGTTTGTCTAACATTTATGACAGGTTGTACTTTTGGAGATGATTTTAGCGACACATTACTTTATACTACTATGTATCCAATTGAATATGCGGCTAATGAATTATATAGAGATTATGCTAAAGTACAAAGCGTTTATCCAAATGGAGCAGATAATAAATATGAAGTAACTCAAAAGAAAAAAGAAATATATGCTAACAGTGAAATATTTATATATTCCGGTATTGCAAGTGAAGCCTACTTAGCAAGAGATATGTTAAATATAAATAAGGATTTAAAATTAATAGATGCAACTAAAGGAATGGATGCCAATGCTGATCTTGAAAGCATTTGGTTAGATCCTTCAAACTATTTAATGTTATGTAGTAATATTAAATCAAGTCTTATAGATTATAATGATAATCCATACGTAAAAGAAGCAATCGAAAATAATTATAAAGAATTAAATGAAAAAGTATCAAGTTTAGATGTTTTATTTTATAACATTGGAAAAAATGGAAACTTTAATACAATATTAACTACTAGTAATGTATTTAATTATTTAACTAAATATAATATAAATGTTATATCACTTGATAATAAAAATGAAACTTTAGATAAAGCATACGCTGATGCTAAAAAAATGATAGATTCAAAAGATATAAAATATATTTATTATATTAATGGCGAAGAATTAACAGATAGACAAAACAAATTTATTGCAGACAATAATATTACAAAAATAGTACTTCCTAACTTATTTACACTAACTGATGATGAGAGAAAAGCAAATGAAGACTATATATCATTAATGAATGAAATAATTGATAATTATAAAAAAGAACTATATAAAAAGTAATAGATTAATTTCTATTACTTTTATTTTATATCTTCGAAGAATATTTAAGAGTTCTTTCTATAATATCTTTTTTAGAACCAAAATAATCATTTAATTTTATTTTTTCATGAGTAGACATTCTTAATTTATATTTTTCAAGTGTTCTATTTAATATTTCTTGAATATCTATATCTAATGCTTTACTTAAACCATTATAAAAAGATACATTATTTCTAACTAATTTTAATAATTCTAACTGTCTAGGATCAATATATCTATCAAATGGAAAATACAAGTCCCCAAAACAAGATATATAAGAATCAAAATTTTCTGTATTAAATGCCACTCCATTGTCACATATAGGTGCAAGCTTAACTACATCAGTACTATTTGTTTCAAAAGCAACGTTTATATGAGTTCTATCATTTTGGCCACTAAAAAAATCAAAAGCAACTAAACTAAATATTTGATCAACAAGTTTTTTGCCAACATCTTCACCAAAAATCGTATAAGTATTTGCTTTAAAAGCTTCTAAATTTTCAGGGACATGAGCAAAGAAATTTCTAGAAAATTCCAAATAATCTAAATACGAAGAAGTTTTCTTTCTAAAATTTTTACTCAAAACACCAATACGTTTACCATCAGTCGCAAGTAGAAACTTAACACATTTAACATTAAACTCTGAAGCAAGTTCACTTAAAAATATTTCATTAAACACAAAATCACTTTTAAAATAATATAATCCATCATCTAAAATATACCAATTAGTATAAAATTTAAATAAATCGCTATTTATTTTTAAATATCTAGATAATTCATACTCACTTAAGTCTGTTAAATCATCATAACGTTTACCTTTTAAATCTATAAGTGACTTTTTACATTCTTTAGTTAATGCAACATTACTAAACATATTTTTTCCCTCTTAATGTGCCATATTATATCATATTTTATGCAAAAATAAAAGAACTATTCTATATCGAATAAAGTTCTTTGATTATTTATTTTAAACTCTCTATATGCTTTTTCAGTTATTATTCTTCCTCTACTAGTTCTTTTAACATAACCTTCCTGAAGTAAGAATGGTTCAATCACATCTTCTATAGTAGTTGCTTCTTCTCCAATGGATGAAGCTATACTTTCAATTCCAACTGGTCCTCCATTAAATTTTTCAATAATACTCATTAAATATTGAACATCAGCTATATCCAGACCTGATTCATTAATTTTAAGTCTTGTAAGAGCTTTTTTAACAAGTTCAAGTGTTATTACACCATTACCTTCTACTAAAGCAAAATCACCTACTCTTTTAAGTAGTCTATTTGCAATTCTAGGAGTCTTTCTACTTCTAATGGCTATCTCATGAGCAGCATCTTCTTCAATCTCTAAATCAAGCACTCTAGCACTTCTTTTAACAATCTCTGCAAGCTCTTCATCACTATAGAATTCAAGCTTACACATAATACCAAATCTATCCCTTAAAGGAGCACTTAAGTCACCACTACGAGTGGTTGCACCAATTAAAGTAAAAGGCGGCAAATCTATCTTAATACTACGGCTTTGACCTTCTCCTCCAATAATAATATCTAACTTAAAGTCTTCCATCGCACTATATAAAATTTCTTCTATATATCTTGGAATTCTATGTATTTCATCTATAAACAATACATCATTTGGTTCAAG
>CAKOJC010000051.1 GCA_934088535.1 uncultured Bacilli bacterium
GAACTTGATGATTTAGGTGTACTTGAGAGTGAAAAACATTTAGGTGGTATGGGAGTACAATATGAAAGTGAAGTAATATATCATAATATGATAGAGGAACTTGAAAGTAAGAATATAATATTCACATCTATTGAGACTGCAATGAGGGAACACAAGGACATAGTAGAAAAGTACTTTGGCAAGATTGTTAATATGAATGAGAATAAGTTTGCTGCTTTAAATAGTGCTGTATTTAGTGGTGGTAGTTTTATTTATATACCAAAGAATACTCATTTAGATAGACCTCTTCAAAGTTATTTTAGAATTAATAGTAAGAATATGGGTCAATTTGAAAGAACTTTAATAATAGTAGATGATAACTCAAGTCTTCATTATGTTGAAGGATGTACTGCTCCTACTTATAGTGAATCTTCTTTACATGCAGCTGTTGTAGAAATATATGTAGGAAAGAATAGTAAGTGTAGATATTCAACTATTCAAAACTGGGCAACTAATGTGTATAATTTAGTTACTAAAAGAGCTTTAGTTGACGAAGGTGGACTAATGGAATGGATTGATGGTAATATTGGTTCTAAGATTACTATGAAGTATCCCTGTTGTGTTTTAAAGGGTGATAACTCAAGTGGTACATGTATAACTATTGGTGTTGCTAAGAAGGGTCAAATACAAGATACTGGTGCTCGTATGATACATATAGGTAAAAATACAAAGAGTAATATAGTATCTAAAAGTATAGCTAGTGATGGAGGTAACTCTACATATAGAGGAAAAGTAGATATAAAAAGTAGTGCTAGTAATAGTGAAACTATGGTTAAATGTGATACATTAATATTAGATGGTATTTCTAAGAGTGACACTATACCAGTTAATACTTGCAATAACATAACATCAAATATTGAACATGAAGCAACTGTTTCTAAGATAAGTGATGAAGTATTATTTTATTTGATGAGTAGGGGTCTTAGTGAAGAAAAAGCAACTGAGTTGATAGTACTTGGATTCTTAGATAGATTTAGAAGTGAACTTCCTATGGAGTATGCTGTTGAATTAAATCAACTTATTAAGAATAATTTACATTTATAAAAGAAAAAGAGTTCAATTTTGATTTTGAACTCTTTTGTTATGCTTCAGTATTTTCAGTGGTTGTTCCTTCACTTGGTGTTTCAGGTTCAGTTGGTGTTGTTGGAGTAGTAGGAGTAGTTGGCTCCGTTGGTTCAGTAGGTGTTGTTGGTTCTGAAGGTTTAACTACTGTTTGTTTTTTAACATATATAGTAAGTGTACTTAATTGATCTATTAAAGTATCTACGTGTTCTTTTTGACTGTGGAATACATAATCTTCCCAATTATCTATTGATACTTCAGTATTACTACTATAATCTACAAATTTAACTTTTAATTTATTTTTACTTGCGTAAGATTTTATGCTTGATACAGAGTAGCTAGATAAGTTTTTAAGTGTGTTTACTGTAGGAGTACTATATTTACCTTGACCAATTAATGTGTCTTCATATAGTTTATTTAAGTCAAATGATGCTGTTTTTACTAATTCTGGAGTTGTTTTACCTAGATTAATTTTTATTTCTTTTTTGATGTCATCAATACTTCCTTGATATGGAACTTGTACTGCTGGATATCCTTTTGATTGAGGTTCATATATTTTTCCCCAAACGTTGTATGTCTTAAGTTGCATTCTTTGAAGATTTACTAGGTTAGTACTATCATTTAATACTATTGATTTAGCCAGACTATAAAGTGATAATACATCTTTAGTAGTTATATTTGTTTGGAAGTTTGATTTAATCTTTTCAAGTATTGATATAGCTTGATTTGGATCTGTTAATTTAGTAGCAGAAGCAGCAACTCCCATAATAATTTTCATTTGATTTTTACCTCTTACGAAGTCATTTCTTGTTCCTTGATTCCATTCATCAGCACATTTTTTAGGCCATCCATGTCTATTTCTAGCTAAGGCTAGGGCTTGTTCACCATTTAAATGTTGTTTACCTTGTTTAACATATACTGTATTGTCTCCCCATTGTCTTGAACTATTTTGTTCACAGAAAGAGTATGGAACATCTACATCTATTCCTCCGACTGCGTCTACTAAAGATACAACACCTTTGAAGTTAATTTTAGCGTAGTAGTCAATATCTACATCAAATAGATTTTCTATTGTTTTAACTGCACAAGTTGATGAGCTTCCCCAAGTAGTAGTATTTATTCTTCTATAACTTCCATTTGAACAAGCTGTTTTAATATAAGTATCTCTTGGTACTGAAGTTATTGTAGCTCTTAGAGTAGATGGGTTAAATGTAGCTAGTAAAAGTACATCTCCGTTGTATCCTGAAGTAACACCATCTTTAGATGAGTCAACTCCTATAAATAACATTGTGAATGGTTTATCTAAAGAAGCTGTTTCACTTTTAATGTTTTCTTCATTTGATTCATAAACTTTAGAGTCTTCAAGTAATACTTTAGTTTCACTTTCTATGTTTTCATATCCTTCAAGACTATAGAACATATCTACATAGTTTCTACTAAAGAATGCTGCATCTATTTCTTTGTTTTTTAGAGCATGTAATAATTCAATAGTTGAATCATATTCTTTTATCTCATTTGATGAATCTAAGCTATATTTTTTAATTAATTCTTTAGGAAGTATATTTCCTTCAATATCTTTTGTATCATTTACTATACCAATTTTTTTATTTCTTAAATCTTTTTGTGTATTTAATGATTTATCATATGTAACTAGTGAACTATAATATGTATTTGTTGTATCACTGTATGCATCAATTGATTTATATATTTTAGTTAAGTAGTAGTAGCCGCCAAATTCACATCCGATTATTATTACTGTTAAAATTGCAGGTATGATGAATGATCTTGTTGTTTTCTTTTTAATACTTCTAAGAAGTAGATAACTCAGGAATAAGAAGAAGTATACTAGAATTATTACTCCATATATTCTATAGAATGTTTCTACTCCTTTATAAAGAACTAAAGAGTAGGTAAAGAAACAAAGACTTATTAGTTCTATTAATAATAGTAATAATGTTACAAATGTTTTTAATATTTTTCTTTTTCTCATGTTAACACTTCTTTCTAATTATTTCTTTCTATTCTTTTTTTCTTTTTTATTCTTTTTAGATTTAGTTTCTTCGTTTTTTTTGACTGATTCTTTTTCTTTTTGTCTCATTTCTTCCATTTGTTTCATTTTTTCTGGTGTACTTCTTTTAAGTTCTTTTAATTCTTCTTCAGTTAATTCTTCGTTGTTAACAAATTTCATGCATATTTTTTCGTATTCATCTGTTGTTAATATTTTATTATTATCTGTTTTTTCTTCTTCAATAATTTCTTTTTCTTCTTGTACTTCATGTTCTTCTTCAAGTTTTTTTTGTTTTGCTATAACTTCTTCTTGAATATTTTCTTCTTTTGCTTTTTCTTCAAGTTCTTTTTGTTTTAGCATCATTTTGCGCATTTTCTTTCTTTTTTTATTATTTCTTATTTTAGCAATAAGTATGCATAATAGAATAAAGAATACTAATATTGTTTCTCCACATAGTAAGATAATTATTTTTTCATATTTTGTTATTTTATTTTCTAATGGTTTTAATGATTCATCTGTGTATCTAACAACTGTGTTTGTTTTAGTGTCATATGTATAGTAATCACTTGAGCCATTATTCATATTTTGTGCATGAATTACAGCGTATTCACTATTATCTAATATTAACGCATCAAATTCAACATTATTTATTTTAATTTTACTTAATTTGTATCCATCTATTTCTTTATCAATTGTTAGTGGATATAATTTTATTTGATCTAGTTTTATTTCTTTATATTCGCTAAATGTGTTTGTCTTTTCATCATATAAGAATAGGGCAACATCACCATTTACATCTTTAAGACCAACTAAAGTAAATTTATTTATTTCATTATAGAATGCTGGAACTTTTTGATCATTAATAGTTATTTCAGTTTTTTCATAATCTTCTGGTTTTGTAAGATTACTTTCTCTTTTAACAACTGTATAATCTTTATCATTTATTTTTGCTGTTATGGGATTTGGATCTGTTACATTTACTGTTATGTTATATTTTTTTATTGAACCATTTTCTGCTTCAACAGTTATTGTAAATTTATTTTCTCCTTCGCTTACTTTAAAGGTTCCTGTTCCTGATAGATCTGCTTTTGAGTCTGATTTAGTAGCATTAATTTTTATTTCTGTTGTGTTACTTTCAGCTGTTACTTTGTAGTCAGTTGTATCTTTATTAAATGTAGGTTCTAAAGTTAAACCTTCTACGCTTAAGCTTTTAAGATTATTATCTTTTGAATAACTTGCTTCTAATTCAGCTTGTGTTATTACTTTGACTGTTTTAGAGTTAGTTGTAACTTTTATTGTTGATTCATCTTTATATGCAAATGCTCCAGCTGCTTTAACTGAAACTGTTCCGCTTCCTTT
>CAKOJC010000052.1 GCA_934088535.1 uncultured Bacilli bacterium
ATATATGTAGTTAAAACAAATCAAGGAGTTGAAATATTAAGAAGATATATTACAGTATCTAATAATACAAGTGAAAATTGTTTTAAATTTAATAAAGATAATCAAGAAATAGAACAATATTATTTTGTTGAAAATAATGTATCTGGTGGTAAGAAATGTCCAATGAATGTAGTAATACCAGAAAAGATATCAGGAGTACAAGTTAAGTCTATAGGTGGTCATGCATTTAATTATAACCCACTTGATGATTCTTTTATTAAAATCTCATCAACTAATAAATATGAAATCAAAAAAATTGCAGCTAATTCTTATGTGCCTATTGGAATCACATCTGTTATATTACCAGAAGGATTAGAATATATTGGTTTTGAAGCATTTAAAGGCAATTATTTAAAAACAGTAACAATACCATCTACTGTTACCAAAATTGATCATTATGCCTTTGAGAATAATCAATTACAATCAGTTATCTTTAAAGGTGATAAGAGTAAAATTAAAATTGGATGTGAAGCATTTGAGGGTAAAAAACATTCTGACTCTGTTAATGCTATTGAAGGTACATATTGTGATTAAATAGTTGACTGAATTTAATTATTCAGTCTTTTTCTTTGTTAAAATAATGTGAAATTAATTGACATATAATTTATATTGGTTATAATTATATAGTTAGTTGCCTAACTAATGGAGGATGCATGAACAATAGTGTGAGTGAGGAAATTAAAAAAATACATAATCTTACTATTAGGAAAATGATATCTTTAACTAAAAAAGAAAACATGGATTTTATTAGTCCATCTCAAATAATGATAATAAAATATCTTAGTGAGAGTAAAAAAGAAGTATATCAAAAAGACTTAGGAGAATGTTTTCCATTAAGAAAATCTACTATATGTGGAATAGTTAAGACTATGCAAAAAAATGGTTTTATTAAATTAACTAATTCTGAAAATGATTTAAGAAGTAAAAGAATAGAATTAACTGATTTATCTAAAAATATTAATAGTAAAATTAAAAATAGTTTTAAAAAGTTTGATGAGATGATTATCAAAGATATTGATAGTAGTGACTTAGAAATATTTTTTAAAGTATGTAGTCAAATACAAAATAATTTGAAAGGAGAAAATTATGACAAAGATATTTAAAAATCTTAATAAAAAAGATTATTTTTTAATGCCAATTATTATTTTATTGATAGTATTACAGGTATATTTAGAACTTAGAATACCAGAATACATGACACAAATAACTACTCTTGTTAAAACAAGTGGTACAATTAATGAAATATTAACTCAAGGTATTTATATGACTTCATGTGCATTTTTGAGTTTAATATCTTCTGTTATAGTTGGATATATTGTTGCGAATATTACGGCTAATTTCTCATTAAATGTTAGACGTAAGTTATTTACTAAAGTAAATGATTTTAGTCTTGAAGAAATAAAGAAATTTAGTACTAGTAGTTTAATAACTAGAACTACTAATGATGTTACTAATTTAGAAATGTTACTTTCTATGGGACTTCAATTATTGATTAAAGCTCCTATAACAGCTATTTGGGCTATTAAGAAAATACTAGGTAAAAATTTTACTTGGTCTGTTGTTACTGGATCTGCTGTATTAGTGTTGGTAGTAATGATAGTTGTACTTGTTATTTTAGTATTACCTAAGTTTAAATTAGTACAAAAGTTAATTGATAAGATTAATGGTCTTACTCGTGAAAATTTAAAGGGTATTCGTGTTATAAGAGCTTTTAATGCTGAAGAGTTCCACGAAAATAAATTTGAGCGTCAAAATAAAAAACTTACTGATATACAAATATTTAATCAAAAGGTAATGAGCATTACTTCACCAGTAATGTATTTAATAATGAATGGTGTTTCACTTGCTATATACTTTACAGGAGCATATATGTTAGATTCTGCTTTATTTGCAGAAAAAATAGATTTGTTTAGTAACATGGTTGTATTCACATCATATGCTATGCAAGTTATATCATCTTTCTTAATGTTAGCTATAATATTTATAATGTATCCAAGAGCATCTATTTCTGCTGATAGAATTAATGAGGTTTTAGATACTAAATGCAAAATTAAGGATGGTAAAATAAGTGAAGGAAAAGCTAAGGGAAAGGTTGAGTTTAAAAATGTTTCATTTAAATATTCTGATAGTGATGAATATGTATTAAAAGATGTTTCATTTACAGCTGATCCTGGTATGACAGTTGCAATAATTGGTTCTACTGGTAGTGGTAAAAGCACACTGATAAACCTAATAACTAGATTTTATGATGCTAGTGAAGGCGCTGTACTTGTAGATGATGTTGATGTTAGGGAATATAAGTTATCATCTTTATATGATAAACTTGGCTATGTTTCTCAAAAAGCAATATTATTTAGTGGCAGTATTAAAGATAATGTTTCTTTTGGAGAAAAGAGTGATTATAAGGTAACTGATGATAAAATTAAATCTGCGATTAAAGTATCTCAATCAGAGGACTTCGTATTAAAATTAAAAGATAAATATAATTCTAGTGTATCACAGGGTGGAAGTAATTTATCTGGTGGCCAAAAACAAAGAATATCTATAGCAAGAGCTATTGCAAGGGATCCTGAAATATATATATTTGATGATTCATTTAGCGCACTTGACTATAAAACTGATTATACATTAAGACATGAACTTAAAAAATATACAAGTACTTCAACAAATATAATAGTTGCTCAAAGAATAGGTACAATTATTAATTCTGATATGATAATTGTACTTGATAAAGGTGTTGTTGTTGGAAAGGGTACTCATAAAGAATTAATGAAAAATTGTGATGTTTATAAAGAAATAGCATATTCACAATTATCAAAGGAGGAATTAGAACATGAATAACGAAGAAAAAGAAACTAAAAGAAACATTCCTCATCATGGACCTGATAGGGCTAATGAAAAACCAAAAGATTTCAAACTTGCTATAAAGAAATTGGTTCATTATTTAAAACCTTTTATGGTGCCTATAATAGTAGCATTAATTTTATCAGTATTAAGTAGTGTATTATCTATAATAGGGCCAAATAAACTAAGTGATTTAACAGACGAAATATCTAAAGGTCTTGGTATTAATTCTAAGAATATGGAATTAATTATGAATGATATTCAAAATGATATTAAAAGTAATTTGATTCTAAATACTAAAGATATAGAGTCTTTAAATGATACTGATAAAGCAAAATACTATGAAGTTATATCTACATTAAAAGATGGAAATAAAAAGGAAACTTATAATACTATATTATCTCTTCCTGATAGCGTAAAACTATTAATACTAAGTGATACTAAAATAAAAAATGTTTCAATAAGTAAAAGTGATAAATTAAAATTATTAAGTTTTACTTCTAGTAGTGATGATGAAAAAACTATGTATAAGAGTCTTGATAAGTTGCCTGAAAGTATTAAGAGTCTCATAAAACCTAAAATTGATTTAAATAAAGTAAATAAAATAGGAATATTTTTGATATGTATTTTCTTAATAAGCGCAGTATTTGATTATTTTGAAAATATTATTATGGTTGATGTATCAAATAATTTTGCATATGGTTTGAGAAAAAAAATATCTAAAAAGATAAATAAATTACCTCTTAAATATTTTGATAAGAATAGTTATGGTGACATATTATCAAGAATAACTAATGATGTTGATACAATTAATATGTCTTTACAAAATAGTTTATCTACATTTATGTCATCAGTAACTTTATTTATAGGTTCAATTATTATGATGTTTTCAACTAACGTATATATGGCTATTACAGGTGTATTGTCTAGTTTAATTGGTTTTGTATTTATGAGTGTTATAATGAAAAAAAGTCAAAAATACTTTATTAAAAGACAAGTTGAACTTGGTAAATTAAATGGTCATATAGAAGAGGCATATTCATCTCATTTAGTTATTAAAGCGTATAACGCTACTGAGGAGTCTACTAAAAAGTTTGATAAGTATAATGGTTCATTATATGAATGCAATAGAAAGAGTCAATTTTTATCAGGTTTAATGCCACCTATAATGGGATTTATAGGAAACTTTAGTTATGTTGCGGTATGTATAGTTGGTGCTATACTTGTACTTAAGGGTAATATTACTTTTGGTGTTATAGTTGCATTCATGATATATGTAAGATTATTTACTAATCCATTATCAAGAATTGCTCAAAGTATGACTCAATTACAATCTGCAGCGTCTGCATCTGAAAGAGTATTTGAGTTTGTAGAAGAGACTGAAATGTTTGATGAGTCTGAAATGATAAAGCAACTGGATAAAGATAAAGTTAAAGGAGAAATTGAATTTAGAAATGTATCATTTGGATACAATGATAATAAAACTATAATAAATAACTTTAATTTTAAAGCTAAACCTGGTGAAAAGATAGCAATAGTAGGTCCGACAGGAGCTGGTAAGACTACAATTGTTA
>CAKOJC010000053.1 GCA_934088535.1 uncultured Bacilli bacterium
GATGTTAAAATGATTGAGCAATTAAATCAAGCTAAGGATGCTGCTGTTAAAGCTAATCAAGCTAAAAGTGATTTCTTAAGTAGTATGAGTCATGAGATTAGAACTCCTTTGAATGCTATATGTGGTTTTAGTAGTAGTTTACTTGAAAATCCTGGTGTTAGTGATGAAGCTAAGGGGGACGTTAAAAATATTATTATGGCAAGTGATTCATTACTTGACTTAGTAAATGGTATTCTTGATATATCTAAGATAGAAGCTAATAAACTTGAAATAATAGATACAAATTATAACTTCTATAAAATGTTTGATGAACTTGTGTTACTTACTAAAGCTAGAATAGGTGATAAACCGTTAGAATTTAAATATAGTTATGATGAGAGTATTCCTAAATATTTATATGGGGATGGGATGAGAGTTAAACAAGTAATACTTAACTTACTAACTAACTCTGTTAAATATACTAAAGAAGGATTTGTTGAATTTAGAGTAAGAAGTGTTATCAAAGATGATATAATTCGTTTAATTATAAGTGTAGAAGATTCTGGCATAGGAATTAAGAAAGAAAATATAGAAAAATTATTTACTAAATTTGAAAGACTTGGAGTTGAAAAGGAAACAACTACTGAAGGTACTGGACTAGGTCTTGCAATAACTAAAAGATTAGTTGAAATGATGGGTGGAAATGTTGCTGTTCAAAGTATATATGGAAAGGGAAGTTTATTTACTTTATCTATAGATCAAAAGATAGTAACAGGCAGTGAATTAGAAAAATTAATTGAAGCAGACAAACATGAAGATAAACCAAGTGATGAAGTAATTGACGCGAGTGATAAAAAAGTATTAGTAGTAGATGATAATCAATTAAATCTTAAAGTTGCAGAACGTTTACTTAAAGCATATAAGTGTGATATGGATTTTGCTAGTAGTGGTAGTGAATGTATTACTAAGATAGCAAATGGTGAAAAATATGACTTAATATTACTTGATGATATGATGCCTAAGATGAGTGGTAGTGAAACTCTTGTTAAGCTTAAAGAGATAGATAATTTTGATATACCAGTCTGTGCACTTACTGCGAATGCTATAACTGGTATGAGAGAAGAATACCTTAATAAAGGATTTAATGATTATTTAAGTAAACCAATAGTTAAAGAAGAACTTAATAGAGTTATTAAAAAATATTTGAAGAAATAATAAATTATGGTATAATAAGTTTAGTTAGGTAGGAGACGAATATGAGAGATGTGAATTTATTAACTAGTAATGGAGTAAATGTAGAAAAAGCCTTAGAATTATTTGGAGATATGGATATGTATGATGCTACTATGTCTGATTTCCTAGATATGATAGATCAAAAATTAACAAATTTAAAAAATTATAGAGAAACAGGGAATATGCCTGCTTATGCTATAGAAGTTCATTCATTAAAAAGTGATGCACGTTATTTAGGATTTGTTAATCTAGCAGATCTTGCATATCAATTTGAGCTAAAAAGTAAGGCTAATGATTTAATGTATGTATATGATAATTATAAAACACTATTAGATGAAGCACATAGGATGGTTAATTTATCTAAAAGATATTTAGGACGTCAAGTAGATGATAATCTAATTAGTGATATGGTTAGTGGACCTAAAGAAGCAGCTATTTTAGTAGTAGATGATTCTAATTTAGTAGCAAATTTCATTAAAAAAATATTTGATGATAAATATGAAGTATTTATTGCTAGTGATGGGGCTCGTGCTATAGATATAGTAAGTGGACCAAATGCAAGTAAAATTAAAGCATGTTTACTTGATTTAAATATGCCTAATGTAAATGGATTTGAAGTATTAGAATATTTTAAAAAGAATAATTTATTCTTATCTATTCCTGTATCTATAATTACTGGTAATGATACTCGAGATCAAGTAGATGAAGCATTTAATTATCCAATAGTTGATCTTCTTTCTAAACCATTTAATGAAAGAGATATAAAAAGAATAATTGAAAAAACTTTAATAAGTTATAATTAAGAGTTGAAACTCTTTTTTATTTAGTTTATTATAGTTATAAGGAGATGATAGGATGGAAGTACCATTTAAGAAATGTAATATTTTGATACCAAAGAAAAATGTAAATTATAATCTATGGAGTGTAATTGCTTGTGATCAATACACTTCTCAAATAGATTATTGGAATAAAGTAAAAGAATTAGTAGGAGAAAATCCTTCTACATATAAAATTACTTTACCTGAAGTATATCTAGAAGATGAAAATGTTGATGAAAGAATTGAGAATATTAATAAAACTATGAATGAATATTTAGATAATGATATTTTTGATACTTTAGAAGATTCTATGATTTATCTAGAAAGAACTGATTCTACTGGTAAGGTTCGTGAAGGTCTTATTGGTATGATAGATTTAGAAAGTTATGACTATACTATTGGTAGTAAAAGTTTAGTTAGAGCTACTGAAAAGACTGTAGTTGAGAGAATACCTCCAAGAAAGAAAGTAAGAATTAATGCACCTTTAGAATTACCACATATTATGATTCTTATTGATGATGAGAAAAAAGAAATAATTGAATCATTAAAGAGTAAAGTAACAGAAGAAGATGTTATTTATGATTTTGATTTAATGCTTGATGGTGGACACTCTAAGGGGTATAAATTAAGTGGTTCAGTAATTGATGAAATTACTAGTAAGCTTGAAGCTTTAGGTGATATGGAATACTTTAATAAGAAATATGGAGTTAAAGAAGAAGCTCCTTGTATTTATGCGATGGGAGATGGAAACCATAGTTTAGCCACTGCGAAAGCTTGTTATGAAGAGATAAAAGAACAAATAGGTGAAGAAGAAGCACGTAAACATCCAAGCAGATATGCTTTAGTAGAACTTGTTAATATTCATAGTGATGCTTTAGATTTTGAACCAATTCATAGAGTAATATTTGATTGTGATGTAGAACATTTATTAACTGCTCTTTATAAGAAATTTAAAATTAATACTGATGGTAATGGACAAAAACTTACATATATAACTTCTGCAGGAGAGAAAACAATTTATATAGAGGATCCTACAAGTAATTTAGCTGTTGGAACTTTACAAGGATTCTTAGATGATTATTTACAAGAATTTGCTGGTAAAATTGATTATATTCATGGGGATGAGGTAACTCGTGAAATGGGTAGTAAACAAGATAATATAGGATTCTTGCTTCCTAAGATGGAAAAGAGTGACTTATTTAAATCAGTTATATTAGATGGAGCACTTCCAAGAAAGACATTTAGTATGGGACACTCTGATGATAAGAGATTCTATTTTGAATGTAGAAAGATCAAGTAATTGGTCTTTTTTTGTGATATAATTTTTTTAATATTTAATGCAATAATTTTATTATTTAAAACATTATTATTATGAGAGGTAGATTTATGGAATATGTTTTAAAACTGGATAATATTTCTTTAGATGATTATATTCTAGGTATTGCTGATGGAGATACTAAATGTTTAGAAAAGTTATATGGCGCCACAAAAACTTATGTTTTTGGATATGCTTTTTCTATATTAAAGAATATAAATGATAGTGAAGATGTAATGCAAGATGTATTCTTAAATATATATAAAAATGCATGTTATTATTCATCTAAGAGTAAGCCTATGGCTTGGATAATTACTATTACAAGAAATTTATGTTTAGAAAAAATAAGACGTAAAAAGAAATTAATGTTTGACGATATAAGTACAGTTGAACATTTACTTTCTAAAAAAGATATATCATATGATAAGATACTTTTAAAAACTATATTAGAGGAATTATCTGATGAGGAAAGACAAATAATAGTATTAAATTCTTTATGTGGTTTTACGTTTTTAGAAATAAGTAGAATGTTAGAACTTAAATTATCTACAGTACTCTCAAAATATAATAGAACTATTAAAAAAGTTCGTAGTAAATATAAGGAGGCAATAAATGAATAAAAAAGTTAAAGATGAATTATATAATGTGTTTGATAATATGATATATTCTGATTATAATGATGTTGCCAAGAAAATTAGAAATAATAAAGGAGTAGTATTAAATATGGAAAAGAAAAGTAAAAGTAAATACTTTGTAACGGGTGGGTTTGGTTTAGCTTTTGCTGTTATGTTATTTTTTGTGGGATTAATGTATTTCAAAAATGATAATAGTGTAGCTGTTATAGGTATTGATGTTAACCCGAGTTTAGAACTTGGTATTAATTCTAAGAATAAAGTTGTTAGTGTTAATACAAATAATGAAGATGGTAAAAAAGTATTAGGGGATATGGAT
>CAKOJC010000054.1 GCA_934088535.1 uncultured Bacilli bacterium
CCTTTAGAAGATAATACTTTATAATCTTTTCCTAAATATTTTTCTATTGTTTTACTTTTACTTGGACTTTCTACGATTACTAGATTCTTCATATTTCTCCTTTATTTTATATTATGTCTTTCCCTTTAAATAATATTATACATTTAAAATTATTTTGTCAAGACAAATAAAAAAGAGTTCATTTAAGAACTCTATACACATTCTATGAATGTATCATTTAAGCATCTTATTGCACATAAGCAATTGCAATCCATTGTAAATAATGAGTCTGTACTTACATAAGGATAAAGTGATGTTGTGTCTGGATTGTTTGCTAGTACTCTAAATGTACAACAACATCCATCTATTTTCTCTACTCTAAATACACTACTATTAGTATCTGTTTCACTTCTACTAACTGGCATACTAAATGGTGTACCATTTCCTGCGCAAGTATATAACATTATTGGACGAGTGTTACATATAACACAGTTTGTTCCTCCACCTAATGCAGGTCTATCACAAGAAAGTAAGCAACTATCAGGACAAGCATTAGACTGTAAAACATTAATAACTTGTAGGATTTCCATTATGCAGTTATCACATTTATTGCAATTGTTATTGTCGTTATTATTATTACACATATAATCCACTCCTTTATTTCTATTCATTAATATGGTATGAATTATAGTGATTTTTAGTTACATTATTTACCTATTATTTTGTGTATATTGGAGTTAAATTTTTATATTTTTCGGGTACATTTAGAACAGTTACTAGTTTGTTATTCTTTATTATATAGATATAGTTGTTATAAACAGTTATTCTATGTTTATTTTTGTAAGCTAAGTAGTCTAAGAATTTTCTAAAATCACCATCATATTGATAGTTATAGTTTCCTTTCATTCTAGCTTGCCTATAATTGTATCTTGTGTTTCTCACACCTATTCTTTCTCTTATTCTTTTCTTTCCATGTTTAGTTACTCTTTTCATAAATTTAACTCCTTACTTTTTAATATCCTAATTTTTTTATTTCTTTTACGATGTCTTCATAACTCAATGCTAAAATATCATCTACGTTATCATTTACTTCACTTAAAATATCTCCAAGTCTATCAATTGAATAGTCTTCTTTAAAAGTTTTAAATGATTCTAACCATAATCTATTTAATATATCTATTAATGGATATATTAAATCTATATATTTTCCAAATGATGCGATTAAAACATCATATTCATATAATCTTGTTATGTTTAGTGGACAAATTTCATTTCTAATATTTTCAAGTTCTTCTTTATTTAACTTTTCTTTTATTACTATTTTATCTCCTGGACTTTCCTTATAGAATACCTCTGTTATTTTGTTAGTAATATTATTTTCTTTATTCATGTTTTCCTCCCTTTAAAGAACCAGTTTATCACGCGATTTTCTTACTGTGTGATAAATGATTTTTTTCTTTGATGACAAAAGTATATCATGTGTTTTTCTCTATCTTGTGCTAAATTAAAATTATGCAAGAAAAAAAGCACTTTTAGTGCTTAATTGAGTCAAGTTTTACTTGGTTTATATCAAATGAACTATCATTTTTAATTGTTATTAGTGTAGCTCCTCTTTGCTCTGTTTTATTTTCTATTCCTGGACTTGATAGATAATCTATACTCATACCATATGTAAGTCTAACTCCTTTATATTCTAAAGATATATTGTTATAGTGATCGTGTCCATAGAATATAGCTTTTGTACTTCCAAGAGAAACTACTGTATCAAATAGTGTTGAATCATTTTTGGTAGTGCAAACATTCTCATTAACTTCTCCATAATAGTATTTAACATCTTTACTATTATTTTCATATTTTTCAATTGCTTCTTTTGTTTCTGGAAGAGGAATATGCAAGAACATCATAGATGGAATATATGAACCTATTTCAGTTACTTTTTCTTTGTACCACTCTACTTGATTTTCGTGGATGAAGTCATAATTATTAAAGTTATTATTTATATATGAGTTTGATTCTAATAAATAGAATACTGTGTTTATTTTATTGTCACTATTTATAAGTTCTATTACCATATTACTTCTTCCATCCACTTCTCTGTTTTCATTATAATAAAGTAATTTTCCACCTTTATAGTACTTATTATCTAGTTTGAATGTTTCCAATACTCTATCCTCTAAAATATGTAAATTTGTTGTAGCTAAACGTTCTGTATCATGATTACCATAGACAAATGTCCAATGTATACCAAGACTACTCATAAAGTATGCTAGTGGGAAGAAGGATCTTCTATTATTCTAAGTAAATGTTTGAACTGCGATTGGGTATACTAAGTCTCCCATTATTATTATGAAATCTGGTTTTGTTTCATTTACTAGTGCTTTAATTGCATTCATCGCTTTTATATCTTTATTCATAGTTGTATAGCTTCCACCTATATGTATGTCTGATAACTGAAGTATCTTGAAATCACTAGTATTATTTTTATAAATTTTATATTTATTATCAGCAAACTCTATTTTATATTCTTTATGTTCTACTTCTTTTACATTGTATATATAATCCATTAAAAATGGTGGAGCAATTATGAATGATGCGATAATACCTGCTACTACTGAAATAAATAATAATAGATTTAATACTTTGGTAGTTACTCTTTTCTTTTTAATCATATAAAATTCATTACATGGGTTATTAATTAATATTTTTAAAACTATTACTACTGTGGAAGCGAGGGCTATTAGCCAAGATGTGTACCATGCATTATTATAAAAGCCATATATCGAAGTTTTTACTATTACATTTAGTATGCTTCTTAGTATTGTTTTTATTATTATATTTTTCTTTGATATAGGTTGTTCTTTTATATTTTTGTAGTTGTATTTATTCTTTTATAATTTTTTCTAAGTAGTACTTTTCTTATGAATAATGTTATCATAAGTATCATTATAATAATTGATGATATTGTAAATATTCTACCTTTGCTTATTGTAAACATCATAAATACTTCTTATATAATTTTTCTCAAAGTATTCTAAGTATCTTGAATCATTACTTGTTATTTCTATTTTAGTACTTGTACATTCTTTATATTTCTTTAAATACTTATTTATAGTTATCATGTTGATTATAAAAAGTATTAAAAGAAACATCATTATATAGATATCTACATATATATTTAAAAATAAATTTGACACTAGTAATAATGTCATAAATATCAGAAGTGATCCGCTATTTATAAAATTTATTAAATAAGTAGTTATTTCTATTATATTAGACTTATTTTTCATTTAATTCACCAATAATATTTTGCAAAAAATAAAGAACTATTTCTAGTTCTTATATAGTTAATTTCAATTCTTTTACTTGTTCTTTGGATAATTTATTAAATTCAAGACTTCTAATTAGATTTAACACTTCTTCAGTAGTTTCTTCTTTTGATAATTCTGCAATCATATTACTTTTAACAAATCCATTTTCTATTAGTGCATCTATACATAACATAATTGATTTTTTTAAGTCTTCAAAGTAACTGTCTTCTAGTCTTTTTAATGTTACTTCACTTTCATTTTCTTTTACTTCAAACATATAAACACTAGCAAAGTTTCTTAATATTTTTCTTTGTTCTATAAGACTATAATTATCTTTAGTTTTTAAGAATAATTCCATTAGTTTATCTAAATCATCTAGTGTTATCTTTGTTTTTTCTTTACTACCAGTCACGAAATGTGTTAAATATTCTCGTCTTAATTCTTCTAGTTTACCTGTTAAAGTTGTGTTTTCTCCTTTAGTAAACATAAGTTCAAACTCTAAAGATGCTTCTAGATTTATGAGTGTTGCTAAAGATATACTTCTTTTACTAAGAATATCTTCTTCGTTTAATGCAGCTTCATACTTCTCATTAAACTCTTTAGCTTTTCCTGGATTTATCTTTTTTAGTTTTCTTATTAAATATTCTATACTTTCCATTACTTTAGTAGTGTTATCTTGAGTTTCTCTTTGCTTTTTCTCTTTCTTTTTAGGTTTTATTACTGATACTTCTACTTCTTCTATTAAAGTATTTGTATTTGAGTTTTCTCTTATTCTTCTTAAGAATGCTTCTTTTTTCTTTTCACGTCTAAAGCCTGTATCAAATCTAGTTTTATATTTTTCTATTTCTTTGGGAGTTGCAACTTCATTATCAACTAATATTGTTTCAAGTCTAGCATAATTTCTATGTTTAAAGT
>CAKOJC010000055.1 GCA_934088535.1 uncultured Bacilli bacterium
ACACTACTATGAATGCTCCTTTAGTCAAAGAATTACTTGATAATGGAGATAGTTTCTCTGATATGTGGTTAAAATTCAGTCAAGAAAAATACCCATATGATGAAAATTTCAGAAGTGTGTCTTCATATATGATAGGTAATAATCTTGAAAATAATCCTCTGATACTTAAAAAGAAGCAATAATATTTGACAAATTGCCTCTTTTATGTTATAATCTATGTACAATCATTAAGGGGGTAATGGTTATTATGAAGAATAGGTTTATTTTAGATTATTTAGATGAAAATAATTTTAAAAAATTAGAAAGAAGTTTAAAAAAATATAATATGGTTGCTTATAAGAAATTAATGTTTGACTTCTATCCTAAATTAAGAAGTGGTGAATTTGTTGGTGAATTAGTTTCTATTAATAAACATGAACAGACTGAGACATATGATTTAAGACTTCCTACTGACTCATTATTTGTTAAAGTATATGGAGAAGTTAAATTAAACTATACTGTTTATAAAAACAATAATGTAGTTATGTTAAACAATTTAGAACCAAAAGATATATTATTAGATGGTCATAAATCAGAATTAACTGCTTATAAAGGAATAATGATTTCTAAAGCAAATGCTCAAAAAGAAATGTTTAAAATCGATTTATTATGTAGATTAGAAGGAAGAGAGTAGTCCTTCTTTTTTTATAGTGAAATGTCAGAATTTTTATATTCAGAATATATATAATTAATTATTGCTTGCAATTGATTATCTTTAATGCTCCCATATTCGTACGGCATAATCAAATCGTCCTCCATAATAATATCAGGTATAGTTTGAAATTCATTTAAATTATAAAAAGTAGACGGAATGGCAATTTTTATTCCATTTTTTTCTAATATTTTAGTAGTAAAAATATAAGGTGTTATACCAAAACCATCACCAGATGTATGTTTACCAATTGTTTTTGCAAAACCAGTTTTATTTGCTAATTTTGCAAGCGTATCTGATGTTGAGTAATTTTCATCATCAATTAATAAATATCTATTTTCAATTGTTGAGCCACCATTTTGTATACCAATACTATATTCTAATTCACTCGCAGATTGGTTGATTCTTTCTAAAGACTTATTAATATCCTCACCACCGCCTTGATATATTTCATTTATCTGACTACAATCTAGTTTACCCACATTAGAACTAATATTACAAGTATATCTATAATCTTGATTTGAAAAATAACTTAGTAGTTTGAACCACTCGTCACTTCCTCCGTTATTTCCTCTTATATCTATTATTAAACTTTTAGTACCATCAGAATTTAAATAATCTGCTATTTTCTTTATATACTCACAAACGCCATTTACTTTTTCTCCAAAAAAATCATATATTTCATCGGCATTTAGTAAACTGTGACTAAAACTATTAATTCTTAAGTAGGGTAGACCATTAGTATAATAAAAAATAACATTATTTGATGTCTTACTATTCTGATCTTTAAATACGCTAGATTCTACCGGTTCTATCATTTCATCTTGGTGGTCTATAGTCATTATTTTTTTAGTGTCGCTAGGAATAACCAATCTTTTAATATAACATTTTCCATCCTCAAAACCACAGCTTCCCTGACATTGCAAAACATACTTATCAATGCTTACACCATTAATTTTAGTAACTTCCTTACCTTCAAAGAGTGGGTTAAGTGATTTAGATACATAGTATTTTCCTTTAGAGTATTGTAATACTATTGGCAATATTTTGGATGATTTGTGCATCTTTTTATTTGCTAGCATATATACATGACCACTATGAAGACTAACTAAAAACTGATTAATAATTTGCACATACTCATCATCAGAATTTATGTGTTTTAGTTGATTTATTATTTCATTATACTTTTTATCATCTAATGGATTAGGAACGTTATTTTTTGCTAGTATATCTTTATTGTACTTATATAATGCTTTTTTTAAAAACTCATATATTTTTTTAAATTCTGCAACATAAGAAGATTCATTAAAAATATTTTCACTCATTACCATTCACCAATTATATAATACCATAATCAAAATATAAAAAAAAGAACTAGTCACTTGCTAATTCTTTATATTTATCTTCAAGTAAATATATATCTTTACTACTCATAAATAGAAGTACAGCATTAGTATCTTTATATACTAATAATTTATCAGCATCATCAAGAGATATATGTTCACCATTTTTTAAATCTTTAATAATATCGTATGCAGTTACATCATCATAACCAACTTCTTTTCTATCTTCACCGATATCCATTACATACGCTTTATCCGCTAGATTTAATGCATCAGCAAATTCCTTATGAAAATACTTAACTCTTGACTTTGTATGTGCTTTAAATAACGCTATTATAGGTCTATCACTATATTTTTTTCTTGCCGCTTCAATAGTAACTTTTACCTCAGTTGGGTGATGAGCATAGTCATCAATTAATATATTATTTCTGAATTTTTCTTCAATAAATCTTCTTTTAGCATGCACTATTTTAGAAATACCTGTTTTTAATAAATTCTTATCTATATTTTCTAAATATCCAACCGTAATAACACTAAGAGCATTCAAAAGTAAGTGGTCTCCTACAAAAGGAAAAGTGTATGTGTCATAGTACTTTCCTTTAATATAAACATCAGCAGTAGTTGCCTCTTCATTATGACTAACATTTTTAACTATAACATCATTATCACTATTAAATCCATAGAATAAAACTTCTTTATCTGTCTTTAATTTTCTAGTGTTTTTATCATCGCCACACATTATTACTGCTTTTCTTGCCTTATTAATAAATGAGTTGAATGCATCAATAACATCATCTAAATCTTTATAATAATCTGTGTGATCGAGTTCAACATTAGTAACAACTGCATAATATGGATTATATGAAAGAAAGTGTCTTTTAAATTCACACGCTTCAAGAGCAAAATATTCATTTTTCTTATCAGCAAATCCAGTACCATCACCAATAAGATAATTAATACCTATTGATTTAAAAACAGTACTCATCATAGTAGTAGTTGTAGTTTTACCATGACAACCAGATATTGCGATTAATTTAGTATTATTTGTAAGCTCCGCTATCATTTCTTGATATGTAAATATTTTAAGACCAAGTTCATGCGCTCTCTTAACTTCAGGATGATCGCTAGTAAATGCATTTCCCTGTACAATAATCATATTTTCCTTAATATTGTCTGGATTAAATGTAGTAAATGGTATACCTTTTTCAACTAGACCTTTCTCAGTAAAGAAATGATCAGGTTTATCACTGCCCATAACATTATAACCTAAACTATGCATTATTTGTGCCAAAGCGCTCATTCCACTTCCTTTAATGCCTATAAAATAATATATCATAAAATCACCTCTTATAATTATACTATAAATACTATGCAATTTCGATAAAATTTATAATTTTTTGACATATTTTTTTATATAAAATGATATTTTTTAATAGGGTGTATTATGAAAAAACTAATATATAATTCAAATTTAAAAAAAGATATAGAAAATTGTAATAGTAAATTTAATACTTATGAAGAAATTATTAAATATTTATTATGTCTTTTTGAAGTAAGTTTATTAACTATTATTATAAATAATCTTTATCTAATACCGGTAATATTAACTTATGTCACACTTTCAATACCTATATTTAAAAATTATATAGTAAGTAAAATTAAAAAAATTAACAGTAAAAAGAAAAAATCTTCTAAAAACATAGATAAATTAATACATGAACTTTATGATAATAAAATAAATATAGATAAAAAAGAACTTATTAATTCCAAAAGTATTACTACCAAGATCAAAAAAACATCTAAAGACAAGGACAATATCATTAAAAGTGTTGAATGTGAAAGTACAGATTACTATTTAAAAGATATCCAAAATAAACTTAAAATACTTAGAAGAGAAAAGAAAACTATATTAGAAAGTGATAAGATTATTAATGAGTGCAACTTATATTTAATGAATGAAAATGAACTTGATTATAATATTCCAGAAGAATATAAAAGAATTTTAAAATAGATATATACTTATCTATTTTATTTTAGTATAATAAGTATGAA
>CAKOJC010000056.1 GCA_934088535.1 uncultured Bacilli bacterium
CACTTCCAATTAACTAACATACCACCAGCTCCAAGAGGAGTACCACAAATCGAAGTATCATTCGATATTGATGCAAACGGTATTGTTAATGTTAAAGCTAAAGATTTAGGAACTAATAAAGAACAAGCAATTACAATTACAGCATCTTCAAATCTAAGTGATGAAGAAATCGATAGAATGATGAAAGAAGCTGAAGCTAACAAAGAAGCAGATAACAAACGTAAAGAAGCTGCAGAAATTAAAAATGATGCAGAACAAATGGTATTTGCTGCTGAAAAAACATTAAAAGATTTTGGTGACAAAGTAAAAGATGATGAAAAAGAAGAAATAGAAAAACTTATTAAAAATACAAAAGATGCACTTGAAAAAGATGATACAGATGAAATTAAGAGTACAAGTGAAGAACTTTCTAAGAAAGTAATGGAATTATCAAGTAGAATCTATCAGGAACAAGCTGCTGAATCACAAAAAGCAAGTGAAAATGCATCAGAAGAAACAGAAGACAAAAAAGATAAAAAAGACAACGTAAAAGATGCTGAATTCGAAGAAAAATAATTAAATAAATAACTGAGTTAAGGGCTCAAACACTTGAGCCCTTAATTTATATAAAAGGAGAATTTATGGATAAATATAAATGGGATCTAACAAAATTATTTAAAAATGATGAAGAATTTAATAAATGCATTGATAAAGTAAATATATTATTAGAGAAAATAGTTAAATACAAAGGAAAAATATTCGAAAGTTCAAAAACATTATTGGAATTTTTAAAACTAGATACAGAAATAGATATGTTAACAGATAAAATATATATTTATGCTTATCTTGGATATTATGACAACATGAGTGATGAAAACTTTCTTCAAAAGAAAGAAAAAGCAAATAATATAATGAATAATTCTTCAAGTATTAGATCATTTGTAACTCCAGAAATTCTAAGTAAAGATTACGAAGAAGTACAAAAATTATTATCAGAAAATAAAGAATTAGAAAAATACAAATTTACATTTGAAAAGATATTTAGAAGAAAAGCACATACACTTAGTGAACAAGAAGAATTATTACTTTCAAATGTTAGTGAAACTTTTAGTACATCAAGAGATGCTTTTAACGCATTAAATAATGTCGATATAAAATTAGGTATTATCAAAGATGAAAATGGTAAAAGTGTAGAATTAACTAGTTCAAACTATGGAAGATTCATAACTTCAACTAATAGAAATGTAAGAAAAAATGCATTTAAAAAAGATAACAAATACTATGAAAATCATATAAATACCTTAAGTGCATTATATGCAGGAAAAGTAAAAACAAATGCATTTGTTGCCAAAACAAGAAAATATAATAGTATTTTAGAAATGTATTTATTCAGTGATAAAATTAGTACTGAGCTATACGAAAATTTAATAAAGATAACTGATAAAAATACTAAATATCTAAAAGAATATTATAAATTAAAAGGAACAAAATTAGGTTATAAATTACATTTATATGATACATATACAAATATATCATCAATGCCTAAAAAGGATATACCTTATGAAGAAGGCGTTAAAATTATTAATAAAGCACTATCTCCTCTTGGAGAAGAATACCTAAAAGAATTTAATAGACTTTTAGATAATAATGTTGTAGATGTATATCCTAAAAAAGCAAAAAGAAGTGGTGCGTTTGAATGGTGTACATATGGAGTAGAACCTTATGTATCATTAAATTATGAAAATGATATAGATTCTGTAAGTACTTTAGCACATGAGATGGGACATGCTATGCATAGTTATTATAGTAATACTAATCAAGACTATATAAATGCAGATTATCCAATTTTTTTAGCAGAAATAGCATCCACTGTAAATGAAGTACTACTTTCTAATTACTTAATAAAAAATAGCGAAGATAATGAAGAAAAAATATATTATCTAGTAGAATTTTTAGATAAATTTAAAGGAACAGTTTATAGACAAACAATGTTCGCAGAATTTGAAGATATCATTCATAAAAAATATGAAAATGGTGAAGCAATTACTAAAGACTTATTATGTAAGACATACTATGATTTAAACAAAAAAGAATTTGGTGGAGCTGTAGTAGTAGACGAAGATATTCAATATGAATGGTCAAAAATTCCACATTTTTATTCATCATTCTATGTTTATAAATATGCTACTGGATTTATAAGTGCACTTCTAATCGCAAATAAACTTGAAACTGATAAAAACTTTAAGGATAAATACATAGAATTCTTAAGTAGTGGTTGTAGTGATTATCCACAAGAATTATTATATAAACTTGGAATAGACTTAACTAATGAAAATACTTTAGAAAAAGCATTCCAATTATTTAATGAAAAAGTAAAATTACTAAATGAATATATGAATGGAGAGTAGTTATGGCAAAAAGAGATTATTATGAAGTTTTAGGTGTATCAAAAGATGCAACTGAAGCAGAAATAAAAAGTGCTTTTAGAAAAAAAGCTAAAGAATTTCACCCGGATATAAATAAGAGTCCAGACGCACCAGAAAAATTCAAAGAAGCACAAGAAGCATATGCATGCCTTTCAGATAAAGATAATCGTGCTAAATATGATAAATATGGTCACGCAGCATTTGAAAATCCTTATGGAAATGCAGAAGGTGGAGCTAGCTATGGAGGCGGAGCTAATCCATTCGGAAACTTCGATTTCAGTGATATCTTTGATGATTTATTTGGCGGTTCAGGTTTCAGTTCATTTAGTGGATTTGGTGGTGGAAATAGATCATCATCAAGAGCTCGTAAAGGAAGCGATTCACTTTATGGAATGAAAATAGACTTTATGGAAGCTGTTTATGGTTGTAAAAAAGATATAGATTTAGAGTACTATGAAAATTGTGAAGATTGCGATGGCTTAGGTGGTCATGGAGAAACAACTTGTTCAGAATGTAATGGCTCAGGATATGTTGTAAGACAAACAAATACAATCTTTGGAGCAATGCAAAGTAGAACAGTATGTCCAGAATGCAACGGAAAAGGAAAAACTTATAAAACAAGATGTAACACATGCAAAGGCAATGGGAAAATCAAAGTACAAAAAACAATCACAATTGATATTCCAGCTGGTATAGATAATGGAGAACAACTAAGGTTAAGTGGAAAAGGTGAACCAGGAGTAAATGGTGGACCAAATGGAGATTTATATATTGAAATTAGAATTAAACCAGATGACAATTATAAAAGAGAAGGAAACGATATATATTTAGAAGTACCAGTTACTATAACAGATTTATGTTTAGGTGCAACTAAAACAATAAAAACAATTGACGGATACGTAGATTTAAAAATTAAAGATGGAAGTCAACCAGGAGATATTCTTAGAATAAAAGGAAAGGGTATCAATAATCCAGACTCTTGGAAAAAAGGAGACTTCTATTGTGTACTTAAACTAATAATTCCAACAAGTCTATCAAGAAAACAAAAACAAATCCTAGAAGAACTTGAAGACACAGATCTAGAAGATTCAAGCGAATTCAAGAAATTTGCAAAATTAAATAAATAGTCAGTCAATACTGACTTTTTTAATGGAAAAATCTAATATAAATTGAATTTTATGCTAAAAAATGATATAATATGAACGTTTTTTAAATAAATTGCAAAAAAAAGAAGTGT
>CAKOJC010000057.1 GCA_934088535.1 uncultured Bacilli bacterium
TAGTACTTCAAGCTAAGGGTTCTAATACACGCGAGTTTTTAGATACATATACTCAAAAATATAATGTTACTTTAAAACCTAATATAGAACTTGCTAGTTATGCTTTAATAGTAGAATTTACTAAGATTGGTTTTGGTATAGGATATATTACTAAAGAATATCAAAAAGACACTTTAAATAAAGAATTATTTGAACTTAAAATCAAAGAAAAAGTGCCTAGTAGATATATAGCAGTAGCATTGTCTAGAAATCATATACCTAATTTTAGTACTAAGAAACTTATAGAAATAATTATGAAAAAAGATATCCAGTTTTAAGATATCTTTATTTTTATTCCTAAATAACGATTTGTTTTAGATTTATAAACTTTATATTCATCTTTAAAATTCTTTTCTAAGTATTTTTCTTCTTCTAATATTTGTAAATGTAACATTATAATAGCAAATAAAGAAAATATTATTGTAAGAATATTACTATATAGTAGAGTGATCCCTATGTACATTAAATCAAACCCTAAGAATGCAGGATTTCTACTTATTTTGTATATACCATTTGTGATAAGTTTTGTTTTATCATTTTTTGATATACCTACTCTCCAACTATTTTTCATTGTAATTACTGATATTAAAAATATTATATCTCCTGTAATACCAATGAATAGTCCGATGTATCTTATGCAATTGTTTGAATAGTTATAATCTAAAAATATTGAAATAAGTTGTATTGGTACTATTAATAAAGTTGAAACTGACATAAGTATTTCAATAATTCTTATTCTTTTTTCTTTTATAGAACCTACTTGCCTTGTTTTAATACCTTTTCTTTTTTGAATTAACATTTTGATGAAGAATATACTATAAAATATTATTAGTATTAATAAGGCATAACTTTTATATTTCATTTATTACTCCTTTATAATTTTATTAAATAAAATTGTTTTTTCTTTCATTGATATTTTAATTACTTCATATCCATAACTAATTAATTCTTTTTTATAGGTTAGAAATGAATGATCTATAGGGAAACCAAGAATATTTTCTATTTCATCATAAGTTAATTTATAACTATCTTTATTGTTATTTTTTATTTAATTCCATAATGGTTCATATTTACTCATATATTCTCCTTTTTATTTCTAATTATAAATAGAAAGATTGGCCTTAAAAATCCTAGCGATAAGACACTTAATGCAGTCATAACATCTTTAAAGTTTTTTGAATATTTATTAAATATTTTATTTGACAAGATTATATCTAAAATAAATGTTGTAAGTACACTTAGTAGGAAAGTTATTATTAATATAGGTTGTGGTTCTTTAAATATAAAGAATAATATAATTGTAATCGTAGAAATTAATGTTGTTATAAAAAGAGTTATACCAAGAGGTTCGCTGTTTCCTATTTTGCCTAGTATATATTTATTATAAAATGGTATCCATCCAGTATAAATATTTTTAGATTTTAGATTTTTACTCATAGAAGTGATTGCTAAACTTTCAAATATATAACTTATTAGTACATAAAATATAATTATAAATATGAAACTAATAATAAAGAAATATATACCAAGTAATAAACCCATTAAAAATAATACACTTATGCTACCCATAATCCACCTTCTTTGATGAAATTATTATAGCATACAAATGTATTATTTTTTACATATATCAATTAATTTTTTTATTG
>CAKOJC010000058.1 GCA_934088535.1 uncultured Bacilli bacterium
ATGCAGGTATAGTTCAACGGTTAGAATGTGGCCTTGCCAAGGCTAAGATGCCGGTTCGATTCCGGTTACTTGCTCCAATTGAATACAACTTACGAACCTATTATGGTGTCGTAAGTTTTTTAATATCTAAAATCTAACCCACTATTAGCTTGGAAGACATATATAGATGTTCTCTTTCTAGGAAGGAGGACATTTTTTAATGCTTAATTTTAAAACAATAGAAACATTAAAGCCTAACTCAATTATAAAACTAAAAATGTCGTTTTTATTTTACCATTCACATGCTTTATTAAAAAAAGATCGTGAACTTGTGATATAATTATATAAGAGAGATATTAAATTTATTTTTTTGAATGAAGTGGTAGGTAATAAATATTGTGAAAAAAATCTATATAATAACAGGAGCAAATGGCTTTTTAGGTAATAACATTATAAGAAAGTTAGAGCAAGATGCCGATAACGAAATTAGAGCTTTTGTATTAAATGGTGATTCTATTAAATCACTAGAAAAATTAAAATGCAAAATATACTATGGTGATGTAACTAAAAAAGAAACTTTATCATCAATTTTTGAAAATATTGATGGTAAAGGAGTTTTTGTAATTCATTGCGCCGCAGTAGTATATATAAAATCAAAATACAATCCACTTGTTTATAATGTTAATGTTAATGGAACTAAAAATATAGTAGATAAAGTAATAGAGTCAAAAGCAAAACTTATCTATATTAGTAGTGTTCATGCAATTCCAGAACAACCTAACAATAAATTAATAACAGAGATAACTAATTTTAATCCTGAAAATGTTAAAGGATTATATGCAAAAACAAAAGCAAAAGCTGCGAAGTATGTACTTGATGCAGTAAAAAATAAAAAAATTAATGCTTGTATAATTCATCCTTCTGGTATTATAGGTCCAAATGATTTTGGCAACAGCCACTTAACACAGTTAATAAAAGAAGTTACAAATGGCAAATTATTTGCTTGCGTAAAGGGTGGATATGATTTTGTTGATGTAAGAGATGTTGCAGATGGTGTTATTAGTGCTTGTAAAAGTGGTACTAATGGTGAATGCTATATCTTATCAAATAGATATATAACAATTAAAAAATTATGTGATTTGATTTGTGATGTGCAAGGAAGAAAAAAAATTAAAATGGTATTACCAATAGGTATTGCAAAATTAGTAGCACCTTTATTTGAAGTATATTATAATTTAAAGAAACAAACCCCACTTTTTACAAAGTATTCACTATATACACTGTCTTCTAATGCTAATTTTAGTAATGAAAAAGCTAAAGAAAAGTTAGGATTTAAAAATAGAAATATTAAAGAAACAATAAAAGATACAGTTGAGTGGATAAACAAAAGTAAAAAAGATAAATAGTAATTTGATATTTTCATTTTATTGTGATTATATAAAAAATTAAAGGAGGTATTTTTTGAGAAAAATTAATATAGGTGTATTGGAACTCGTATTCAATTTGTAAAAACAAAAAAATACGATACTGAATTAATTAATCAAAAAATTATAGGACCTAACCCATTAAAATTGGAAGAAGAACTTATGAAAAACAATAGCATAAAAAAATTTTTAATAATATATATATAAACATATTGACTCTCCTCTTAGGGGATGGTGTATAAATATTT